>DASWCA010000354.1:0-6515 GCA_036390355.1 Acidobacteriaceae bacterium | reverse complement strand
CGATGGGGCGGACCAGCATGGCGGAGGCTGAGGTGTTGTCGATGACGAGGGGCAGGCCGTGCTCGTGCGCGATGGCGGCGAGCTTTTCGATGTCGACGACGTCGAGCTTGGGGTTGCCGAGGGTCTCGGTGTAGATGGCGCGCGTTTTGGGGTTGATGGCGGCGCGGATGGCGTCGAAGTCGTCGGCGTCGGCGAAGCGCACGGTGATGCCCATGCGGGGCAGCGTGTAGTGGAAGAGATTGTAGGTGCCGCCGTAGAGCGAGGTGGTGGAGACGATCTCTTCGCCGGCGCTGGCGAGGGTCTGGATGACGAGCGTCTCGGCGGCCTGGCCGGAGGCGGTGGCCAGCCCGGCGACTCCGCCTTCGAGCGCAGCGACGCGCTTCTCGAAGACGTCGGTGGTGGGGTTCATCAGACGGGTGTAGACGTTGCCGAACTCCTGCAGCGCGAAGAGGCGGGCGGCGTGGTCGGAGTCGTTGAAGAGGTAGGAGGTGGTCTGGTAGATGGGGACCGCGCGGGAGTTGGTGGCGGGGTCGGCGACCTGGCCGGCGTGTAGGGCTAGGGTGGCGAGTTGCTGCGGGGCGGCGGCGTCTGACATGTACTGCTCCTTTTGATCTGTTCGTGTGCTCTATGAGTGTAGTGAAAGGGAGTGGTTTGGAACAACGAAACGGCCCACAATCTCCTAAGGAGTGTGGGCCGTTGGAAGCTTTGGTTGATTGCGGACTAGCGCATTCGACGATTTCCACTCGCACCCACGGGGTGGCTACACATTTGCATGTGCATGGCCATGGTCGCGGGGGCGAGGAGGGAATTCATTGAGAGAAGTATACAGGAGTGGTAGGAATGTACTGCGTTCAGTTGCTAGTTGGCTTCTCGATGTGGTCGATCACCAGCATCGGCTGCGGAGCCTTCGCCCTCCGCAGCTCCAACCCAAGCCTCGTTACGTCATAGAGCCACGCCGGTCCTGATGCTGGATCCGAAGCCTCCCCTTCCACCTGCTGCGCCGGGCTTTGCCAGACGGGTTTCGGCAAAACAAAGTCGTACCTGCCGGTCAACCCAGTGCGATCCACCACCTGCCGGTCCATCCCCTTGGAGAGGTGGATCGCGAACGCCGGCATCGACGTTTTGAAGAACGTCACGTACGCCCGGACCTGCGTCGTCGTCGTCTTCATTTTCGGGTTCGACATTGGCACCATCATCGCATCGCCGGGAATGGGAATCGCATGCTCTGGCGGAGCCTCGCCTGGCGCTGTCTCCTTCAGCTTCGGCCCATGCTTCGCCACCACCAGTTCATAGACCGGAGCATCCACCATGGTCTTGTGCACAGCCAACTTGCAGCGTTCCGCCAGCACGGCTTGCAGCATCGGCCGGATCGTTTCCCCCTGCTGCGCCGTCGTCATGTGCTTCCATGCCTCTGCTGTCGCCGGGTCAAACTTGGCCTCGATGTCGTATGCATCCTTGCTCAACAACGGCGGCGGGCTCAAGATTGGGCTCGCAGAGTATCCCATCATCCTTTCGACCGGGAAATAGGCCATCATCACTGTGGTGTACAGCGGCAATCCTTTCGCGAAGTAGCCACTCGGATTTGTTCCAAATCCGCCAATCCCGGTGCCGCTCGGCTTGATCGACACCACGTCGAACGCTGGCGCCTTCGTACCCGCCTTCGCCGTCGCCTGCCCTAGCGCTATCCCGCATGTCGCCAGTGCCACAATACAGACCCGTCTCAACATCTCCATTTCCCTCGTAGAGAATCCTACGCCAGGCTCTCCATCGCCACCGATTACCGCTCGCCGCGCCGCAAACAGCAACGGTCCGCGCAACGCAAGTACGGGATTCCTCGCTTTGGCTCAGGATGACTCTTCATGAGTGCTGTGACGTGCGGTGGTCGCTAGAAGTGGAGGCCGCCGCTGCAGATCAGGACTTCGCCGGTGACGTAATCGGAGAGCGGGGAGCAGAAGAAGAGGACGGCGTTGGCGGCTTCTTCGGGGGTGCCGAGGCGGCCGAGGGGGCAGGTCTCGATAAGGGAGGCGAGAGCGGCCGGTTGGACGCCGACGCGGATGTCGTGGCCATGCATCTGGAGTTTGGCGTCGTCAGTCATGGGCTGGACGAGGCGGGTTTCGATGAGGCCGAAGCCTACGGCGTTGACGTTGACGTTGTAGCGGCCCCACTCCTTGGCGAGGGTTTTGGTGAGGCCGATCACGCCGGCCTTGGCGGAAGAGTATCCAGACTGGCCGGGGTTGCCGTCGGTGCCGGCGATGGAGGTGATGTTGACGACTTTGCGCATGACGCGCTGGCTGGCGGCGGATTCGCGTTTGGCGGCGGCGCGAATGTATTCGGAGGCGGCGCGCAGGATGCGGAAGGGCGTGACGAGGTGGATGTCGAGCATGGCCTGGAACTGCTCGTCGGTGGTTTTCTGGATGACCGAGTCCCAGGTATAGCCGGCGTTGTTGACGATGATGTCGATTCCGCCAAAGGAGCTGAGGACGGCTTCGACGACGAGGGCGGGCGATGCGGGATTGGTCAGGTCTGCGGTGACGTGGCGGACGCGATCCGGATGGCCGAGGCTGGCGACTGCGTCGAGCAGGACGGCTTCGTCGAGATCGTTGAGCATGACGTTCGCGCCTGCGTTGAGGAGGCGGCGGGCGATGGCCAGGCCGATTCCGCGGCCGGAGCCTGTGACGAGTGCGGTCCGGCCTTCGAGGGTAAAGGGCATATGGGTCTCCGCTTACGGGTGGGATTATATGGGTTTGTTGGCTGGAAGCGCGGTTTACATCCCACTCATCGCTACACGATGAATGGGGCACCCCGGCTACCGCGGCTGGATGCAGACAGGGGTGAGGGGCGAATGGGGATTGCGGGCGAGGAGTTCGAGGCGGTCGCGGATGTCGTCTCGCAGCATGGCAACGGCGATGCCGCCAAACTCGGCGGGAAGGGGATCGAGGCGGCGGAGAGCTTTCTCGAGCGTCCGCTGGAATCCTACGAGATTGCCGCGTTGGAAGTGGTGGAATGCCGCAGTGACCTGGATCAGGCCCTGAAGAAACGCCTTCTCTGGCTCGGGTGAGACCATCCAGACGCTCTCCCATGCCTCGTGCGCGGTGAAGTAGTTGCCGGCGTTGTAGTCGTGCAGGCCTTCTGCGAGGGCGCCCTGGGTCCAATCGAATGTCATGCGCTGGGTGCCATGGATGTGAGTGAGAGTAACGGTGAAATGGGGGTTAGTCTTCCCAATGATATTTCATGCGGCGGATGAGGAGAGTGACGAAGCTCACTGCGGCGGTTGATGTCCCGTGACTATCATCACAGCTAAGAGCGGTTGTTAGTTGCTGGTTGCTGGTTGTTAGTAAGAGTACGGCTACGGAGTTTCGATGGATTCCATTTTGACAGAAGACCGGGTGATGAATGCAGAGTTGGCGCAGCGCGTGATGAGTGGCGAAGAAGCCGCCGCGCTGATTCAACCAGGATCGAAGATTGGGATGAGCGGCTTTACCGGGTCGGGATATCCGAAGGCCGTGCCCATGGCGCTGGCGCGGCGGATTACCGACGCCCACCTTCGCGGGCAGGCTTTCAAGGTGGACATCTTTACGGGTGCTTCGACCGGCCCGGAGCTGGACGGCGCGCTGGCAATGGTTGGCGGGATGCAATTGCGGCTGCCGTATCAGTCCGATCCGATTACGCGCAAGCTGATCAACGCCGGGGAGATGCAGTACACCGACCTGCACCTGAGCCAGGTTGCGCAGTTTGTGGAGTACGGGTTCCTCGGCAAGATGGATTTGGCCCTGATCGAGGTGACGGCAATTCTGGAGGATGGCCGGGTTATTCCAAGTACATCGATCGGCAACAATCAGACGTGGATTGACTGCGCGGAGAAGGTGATCCTGGAGGTGAATTCGTCGCAGTCGATGGACCTTGAGGGGATGCACGATCTGTACTACGGCCTGGGGTTGCCGCCGTACCGTGATCCGATTCCGCTGACCGCGCCGAATCAGCGGATTGGCGTGCCGTATCTGACGATTCCGCTGGATAAGGTTGTCGCCGTCGTTCATACGAACACGCCGGACCGCTCGAGCCCGTTCAAAGCACCGGATGAGACCTCGCGCAGAATTGCCGGAAATATCCTCGACTTCCTGGGTTGGGAAGTGAAGAAGGGCCGCATTCCGGCATCGCTGCTGCCGCTGCAATCCGGCGTGGGAAACATCGCCAACGCTGTGCTGTATGGGCTGGAGGAAGGCCCATTCCAGGACATGACCGCATATACGGAAGTCATCCAGGACGGCCTGGTGAGTTTGTTGCGTTCGGGCAAGCTGCTTAGCGCGTCGGCTACCGCCTTCTCGCTAAGCCCTGAGGGCGCGAAGTCGATCATGCCGAAGATCGGCGAGTACCGGGACCGCATCGTTCTGCGTTCGCAGGAGATTTCGAATCACCCGGGAATTATCCGGCGGCTCGGCGTGATTGCGATGAACGGGATGATCGAAGCGGACATGTATGGCAATGTCAACTCGACTCACATTATGGGGTCGAGCATTATGAACGGCATTGGCGGCTCGGGTGACTTTGCGCGCAATGGGTTCATGTCGATCTTCATGGCGCCGTCGACGGCACAGAAGGGCAGCATCTCGACGATTGTGCCCATGGTTTCGCATGTGGACCACACGGAACATGACGTGTCGGTGGTGGTCACGGAGCAGGGGCTGGCGGATTTGCGCGGGCTTTCGCCACGGCAGCGCGCGAAGCTGATCATCGAAAACTGCTCGCATCCGGATTATCGTTCGGAGCTTCGCGATTACTACAATCGCGCGGAAAAGCTGTCGTATGGGAAGCACACGCCGCATCTGCTGACGGAGAGCTTGAGCTGGCACAATCGCTATCTGCGGTGCGGCCATATGCTGCAACAGGATCGGGACTAAGGCGCCGCCGCCGCGAATCGGCTACATGAATCGAATGCCGTTTTCGCCGATGACGGTGAATATGTCGAAAAGGTTTGTCAGCCCAAGAAGGTTGCGAATCTGTTGGCTCAGGTGGATAAGTTCCAGGCTGCAGCCTGCCGACTTCGCAGAAACGTACAGGCGGACCAGCGTGCCCAGGCCCATGCTATCGGTGTGCTTGAGATCGGAGAGGTCGAGGATGATTCGTCCTGTCTCCGGGATCAGTTCGCTGACGCGCGTGTAGAGAATATCGGTGACGCCAGCAACCAGTTTGCCGTGGCAGTGCACGATGACCGTGTTGCCGGTACAGCGTTCGAGGTCAGTCGAAAAAACAGGTGCCGCTGCTGTTTGGGGCATCGGTGACTCCTTCGTCGGACGGTTGGACCGGTATCGAGCGATTGTCGCATATGCATGCAATGGAATTGGCAATTCGATGGAATTGGCGCCGCTTCAGTGCGTGTTCCTTGACAATGCCGGGGCGCGAATCTAAGGTTTCGAGTTGCCATTTGTTTCACTCTCGAAACAAATTCAACACTGCACTTCGGAGCCGTCCACCATGACCTTCAAGAATGCCTTGTGCTCTTGCCTGATCGCTTTCTTCACGTTGAAGATGCAGGCGCAGGCGCCTCCGCCCACGCCGGCACCGGCACCGGCACCGGCAGCGCGGCCTGCGCCCGATGTCGTTGCTGGAATTCCGGTGAACTACGACGAGGCGAAGGTGGGGACGTATACGCTGCCCGATCCGCTGAAGTTGAACAATGGGAAGCCGGTCCGCAATGCGAAGACGTGGACCACGAAGCGGCGGCCGGAGATTGTGAAGATATTCGAGACGCAGCAGTATGGGATAGCACCGGGGCGGCCGGTGGACGGGAGCTTCGAGGTCGTCGACAAGGGAACACCGGCGATGAACGGCAAGGCGATTCGCAAGCAGGTGACGATTCATCTGTCGAAGGATGAGAACTGGCCGGCGATTCATTTGCTGATTTATTTGCCGGCGGCGGCGAAGAAACCCGTGCCGATGTTCTTTACGATTAACTTTGGCGCGATTCAGAATGCGGTGGATGATCCGGGGATTATTCCGGAGAAGGTCCGCGACCTGAAGACGAATGCGCTGATCACGCCGCCTGCTGCTCCTGCACGATCGTTCGGGCGGATCAATGTTCAGGCGTTTCTGGATGCGGGCATTGGCGTGGCTACGTATTACTACGCGGAGTTGGATCCGGACACGTTGACTGGGTTTCCGGAGGGTATTCGCGCGAAGTACCTGAAGGCGGGGCAGACGGAGCGCGCGCCGGACGATTGGGGCTCGATTGCCGCGTGGGCCTGGGGCATGAGCCGTGTCGAGGATTATTTCGAGACGGACAAGGACATCGATGCGAAGCGCGTGGCGATCCACGGCGTGTCGCGGCTGGGTAAGACGGTGGCATGGGCCGGCGCGAACGATCAGCGCTTTGCGGCGGTGATTGCGAGTTGCGGCGGCGAGGGTGGCGCTGCGCTGAGCCACCGCAACTACGGCGAAACGATTGCGCATCTGACCGCGCCGACACGGTATCCGTACCAGTTCGCGGCGAACTACGCGAAGTATGGAGGCTTTCCGGA
>DASWCA010000353.1:0-5620 GCA_036390355.1 Acidobacteriaceae bacterium | reverse complement strand
CATCACACATGGCAGCAAGGGAGAAAACAGCATTGTCGTCGTCCCTGGAGCCAATGGACAAGTCTCAATAGACTACCTGGGACGTCATCGTGATCAACTGGCGAATGCTGTCATGATCCTGACTCAGCTCGAGATCCCAATCGAGACCGTGGAGGCTCTGGCCGAATTCGCCGCCCTTGCGAACGTTCCGCTAATGCTCGACCCCGCGCCGGCCCGACCACTGTCGAAGCAGCTTCTAGCAAGAGTGACGTGGTTAACTCCAAACGAAACGGAAGCAGCCACGCTGATCGGGCAAATCGCCAGCGAGAGTTCCACGGAAGAAATTGCGGAACGATTGCTGGCCATGGGTCCACGAAATGTGGCGATCAAACTCGGCCAGCGAGGCGTGTTTCTCGCCGGCCACGATACTCCATCGGTTCTCGTCCCTACATTGAAAGTGAACGTCGTGGACACGACCGCTGCTGGCGATACATTCAACGCAGCGTTTGCCGTCCGGTTGGCCCGCGGCGATTCTCCACATGCGGCGGCAAAGTATGCTAATGCTGCTGCAGCTCTTTCCGTAACCCACATGGGAGCACAGCCCTCGATGCCGTCCGCGGATCACGTCGAAGAGATTCTCGTGAAGTTCGGCCAAAGTGTCGACGCCACCAGCGTCTCGTGAAAGGACCCATGCTTCATATCGAACTTCCAGAGTGTGTTGCACCTGTAGGCGATCGCTGCGGCGAAGGCGCTGTATGGCATGCCGGAGAGCAAGCCTTGTACTGGGTCGATATCAACCGTTTCCTCATCCACCGCCTGGATGCGCAGACAAATTCAGTCAAGAGCTGGATGTTCGACGAGCCGGTGACCGCGATGATATTGACGGATCAGGACGATACGCTGGCCGTTGTCTTCGGGTCGAAGGCCCAGCTTTTGAAGCCAGCCACGAACACCCTCGGACGTGTGCTGTTTCAGCTACCCACCTGGCCCACAATGCGTTGCAATGATGCGCGCGCCGACCCGCGCGGGTCTCTTTGGATCGGCACCATGCGAAATAACGTTGGGACGGCAGGCGAAGATCTCGAAGTTCCGTTCGTCGACGGTGTGCTGTATCGCGTCGATCCCGATGGCGGAGTCTCTGAATGGAAGCACGGCATCGGAATTTCGAACACACTCGCGTGGAGTCCCGGAAAGGATCGCTTCTACTTCGGAGACACGGTTGCCAACAGGATCTGTGTCTGGTCCTATGACGCGGCAACGGGCGCCATTGCCGGCGAGCGTCCTTTCCTGGATGGGCTGCCGTATGGCTTGCCCGATGGCTCGACGATGGATGCCGAGGGATATTTGTGGAACGCACGCCCCGGCGCCGGCTGCATCGTGCGTATCGCACCGGACGGTTCACTGCAGCATACGCTGGCGCTGCCGGTTCCGAAACCCACCACCTGCACCTTTGGCGGCCCCGATTTAACCACGCTGTACATCACAACGATGGGCACCACAGAACGCCTGGCGGGAAGCCTCTTTGCCGTCCGCACAAATGTTCGGGGACTCCCGGAGAATCGCTTTCGGATCGGCAAATAGTCCGGCCGGATGATCTAACCAATCAGGATTATTGTCGCGATGGTAAGCATCGAGGACGCAGCGAAGATCTGGTCATTTTGAGCGGAGCGCGGTACGGATACCTCACGGGAAGTTCGTCACTTTTGGCGTGACGCGTGGCTGAGTCGCAGTTCGTCCCCCCACATCATCGATCACATTGCTGATCTCACCATTGCTGCCGAGACATACGGTGATCATGTTGTGGAACCTTATGTTCGCCTTCTTCTGGGTCTCGATCGCCCGGCTCAATACCACTCCTCTTTGCCGAAACACGCTGTAGATTCCGAGCCCCCAGGCCTCGTGGCTGCGGACATTATCGGCCACCTTGTAGGAAGCCCATCCATTCACTCCCGGCATGCTGGTATAGCTCGCCTGATCGGGAGGATCGTATGGAATCTCCGACTGATAGAAATAAGTCCGCCCGCCGTCGCCGTTCCAGAGCACCTGGAACTGCTGATGATGCTCCACAAACAGCCCGTAGACCGTGACATTCCTGCCATTCACAACCAGTCCGTTTTGGCTGGTGTTGCTCTCCCATCCCACACCGGAACCATGGTCCGCCCTCCATATCCAGGTGTGGTCGACGATGGTGTCGTTGCTGTTGACCTTGAGGTTGGCCACAGCGCGGCCGACCGCCGCACCGCCCACCCGGAAGAAGACATCGTGAAGCGAAATGGGATTCCTCGCATGGCTTGCGATGCTTCCATTGGGTCCCACCTCCAACAACACCGGCGATTCCGCAGAGCCCGCATCGAACAGCAATCCGGCGATGATGATGCCATCCGCGTCCGCCGTACTCATTGCCGCGGTACCGTTCGTCGGCCGCAGAGTAGCAAAGCCCAGTCCTAACACCACCGTATTCGGCCGCGTCACCCGAATCGGAGCATCAAGATCGTAGATTCCAGGCGTGAAGAGCAGATCTCTGCCCTTGGCCAGTTGAGCGTTGATAGTGGCTGCACTATCGACACCCGGCCGGGCGATATAGAAGCGATCAATAGGGATGGACTTTCCCGGCGTCGATCCTGCGTGCCAGGTGATGCCCGAGCTATTAGTGCGCAGCGATGGCACGCGGACACTGTATTTTCCCGACGCATCGACCTGCAGAAAGGGCTTCTCGCGAACGATTGGTGTCTCAGCAATCTTGGTGTAGGGCGGCGCCGGCCATTCGCCCGTCGGAGGATGGTTTACGCCAACGAAAACCATGTTCCAGTTCGAACCGGTCCAACTGCCCCACTCACAGTTCCTCGATATCCATTGCTGCTGGGTCCCTGAACCGACATTGCCATCGATGAGACTGTCGGACATCCAGCCACCACTGGCCCATCCACTGTGCTGGTGCAGCACGATATCGCCTCGAACATGCATCCGGCGAAATGGAATCGCCTGGGAGACCGCCCACTGCATGACGCCGCCCGCAGGTGTAACGGAGAAGCCCTCCGCAGCCCTCCAGAATGTAGTCGTGGCATTATTGTTTCGCGCACTTGCATCGGCATGCACATTGCCGGCGATATGAGTCTGGTCCGGTGACGCTCCCAACCCCAATACCTGGGTATAGAAACCTACCGGAACATCCACGTTGTATTCACCCGGCAGGAACATCAACACATTCCGTTGCGGGCCGAACTCGTTGTGCTGCTGCACGGCATAGACCTGATCGATCTGCTTCTGAATCGTGGCCGCCGGCATCGATGGATTAAAGATGAGCACGTTCGGCCCAAAGTCCGGCGTCGTGCCGCTGGCGGCCATCGCCGCGGAGGCTCCATAAGCGAGGAGCACCAAGCCCAACAAACGCACACGCATCAACCTTATGACGTCAAAGCTCAAATCCCCTCCGGCCATCGGAAATCACTGGACGCCAATGCTACTCACTATGCACCGGCTTGTCGAAGACATGGATCGCCGGAAGCGCGTTGTGTTCGTCGTCGAATAAATCGCGCTTTGCAATTCCCCCGCCGGCCATCGGCTCCCACCAGAAGATGCCCCGCACTTTGCCGCCCGGAGCCTCACGCACGACCCGGTTGACCGCAGCCAGAAAGTCTCGCTGCCCATCCGGCGTCTGCGGAAAGGGCGGCTCCTTACCCTTGAAATCCTCGCCGGTCCTCCAGTCGTATGCAGTCTCCACCACTACAACGCTCTTGTGATACGCATTCCAGGTAAATGCAAGATTGTCCTTCAATTCGTCAAGACTCCCGTGCCACCACGGATAATACGATTGCCCGATCACGTCGTACTGCACGTGATATTCAGCAAGGTGATCGAGGAACGCCTTCGTCACCGCCTGGTTCCCGCCTTTGTCGATGTGGATCATGATCTGCGGACGCCTCGCCCATCCGCGCCCTTTATCGACACCGTGAATCCCGGCCATCAGCAGATCCGCAAAATTCTGCCATTGCGCCGGCAGCCGCCCGTCCGGCCACATCATGCCGGCCGACACCTCGTTGCCCACCTGCACCATCTCCGGCATAACGTGCTGCTTGCGGAACGCGGCGATCGTTTCGCGCGTGTACGTGAACACAGCCTTCTGAAGTTCCGCATGCGACAAATTGGCCCACGCTCTCGGTACCCATTGGTGCCCAGGGTCCGCCCAATCGTCCGAATAGTGGAAGTCCAGCAGCACTTTGAAGCCGAGCGCCTTGGCGTCCTTCGCCATCGCAATCGTGTAGTCCAGCGTGTTGGGCAGCGATATGGGATTCACCATCACTCGCAGCCGCACCCACGCGTATCCGTGGTCCTTCAGGATCTGGAGTCCCGGTTTAGCCACACCGGCATCCTTGAAGACGACGCCCCTGCTCTCCATCTGGCGCAGGAATGAGACGTCCGCTCCGGCAATGACGTTCTGCGCGCGAGCATACGGCGCACTGAGTAGAAACCCAGCGACGAAACCTGCCAGAATTTTCATCGGTCCAACGTATCAGGATTCAATCTGTTCCGGTTCGAGGAAGTCGAAACGGCGCCACTTATAAATTGCAATCGAGACGACCCAACTCAGGGCGAAGAGTCCGACAATGCCGTATCCGAGCAGCCCGAAATTCCCATTCAGCGTGTTGATCAGGTTCCAAAACACGCCCTTCGGATGAAAATGGCCCGCCAGCAACCCCAGGGCCTCAATTCCCCCAACCGCGAAGGCAACTACAACAGAAACCGAAGTGATCGTGATGTTGTAGTAGAGCTTGCGAATCGGCTTCACATATGCCCAGCCATACGCTCCGAGCATCAGAATGCTGTCGGTCGTATCGATCAGCGACATACCCGCGGCAAAAAGAACGGGAAATACCAGCACCGACCACAGCGACAGCCCTTTGGATGCCTCCGCGGCAGACAGGCCAAGTAACCCGATCTCCGTGGCCGTATCGAAACCGAGACCAAACAAAATGCCCAGCGGATACATGTGCCAACTGCGCCCAATCATGCCGAACATAGGGCGAAACAGGCGATTCAGGAAGCCGCGATTGCCGAGGAGCAGATCGAAATCTTCCTCAACGTACGCGCCTCCGCGCCGCACACGCGTGAATGTGCGATACACCGAGCGCAGGACAATCAAATTCACAACCGCAATTCCAAACAGGAAGAGACTCGACACCAGGGTGCCGACAACCCCGCCAATCTCCCTTACCGCGTCGATGCGGTGTTGCAGTGCCAACGCCGTGGCCGCAATCGCAATGGACCCAACGATGACGACCGTCGAATGGCCGAGCGAGAACATCAGCCCTACGGCAACAGGCCGCTGGCCCTGTTGCATCAATTTACGCGTGACATTGTCGATCGCCGCAATATGGTCGGCATCGACCGCGTGGCGAAGCCCAAAACTGTAGGCAAGAAAGGCGGTTCCCAGAAGTACCGGGTACCGGTGAAACGCAGCCACGGCCCAGAACCACGCTCCAAGGTTGAACACAACCAACATGGAATAAATCGCGATGACCTTGGATTTCGTGCTGCCAGGCTCGTCATCGAACAGGGTCCACAGGAGGGTGCGCATTCGGTTCCTTTACATACACACGCGCCAGACCGCCAAATCTGCTGTTTCGCGAACCGCGCAGGGAGT
>DASWCA010000352.1:0-2923 GCA_036390355.1 Acidobacteriaceae bacterium | reverse complement strand
GCGCGCGTATCTGCCGGTGAAGCTCTCCGGGCAAAGGGTGGAAAACAACATCATCTTCGCGGTGCTGGCGTTCATGCTGATCTGGGGCGGCTCGGTGATCGCGATGACGATGCTCCTGGCGGCCTCGGGACTCGACATCATTACCGCCTTTTCCGCCGTGATCGCCTGCATCTGCAACACCGGCCCCGGGCTGAACCAGGTCGGGCCGGCAAGCAACTACGCCGCGCTGAACGATTTCCAGACGTGGGTGTGCACGGTCGCCATGCTGATCGGACGCTTGGAGCTGTTTACGCTTTTCGTCGTCGCCACGCCGGCGTTCTGGCGCAAATGACGGCGCGAGCTCGCACTTACTTGGCGCACGTCACCATGATCTCGACGAGCATCCGGGAATCGGCGAGTTTCGCCTCGACCGTGGCGCGCGCCGGCAGATTGGCGGGATCGGCCCATGCCGTCCACGCCGCGTTCATTTCGTCGCGGTTGCGGATGTCGGTGACCCACACGTTGGCCGAGAGGATCTTGGACTTGTGCGTACCCGCGGCGGCAAGCACGGCATCGATCTTCTTGAGCACTTGCTCGGTTTGGCCCTTGATGCCCTGGGCGAGGTCGTCGGCGACCTGACCTGCCACGTAAACGACTCCGTTGTATTCGACAGCGGCGCTGAACAGCTTTCCGACCGGATGGCGTTTGATGCTCACGGGACCTCCTGTTCGGGATTCGGCCGATTATCGCGGCGGCAGGATTTGCACCCGCAGTTCACCCAGACCGTCGATTCCGGCCAGGAGTTCGTCGCCCGGTTTGGCCGGGCCGACTCCGGCCGGCGTGCCGGTCATGACGAGGTCCCCCGCCTCGAGCGTGTAGTACTGCGTGAGGAACGCGATCTGTTCGGGCACGCTCCAGATCATCTGGTCGATGTCCGAGTTCTGGCGAAATTCCCCGTTCACTTTGAGCCACAGCCTGCCCCTCTTCGGGTGCCCGATCGTCGAGGCGGGGCTGATCGGCCCGACCGGAGCTGACTGGTCGAAGTCCTTGCCGAACGTCCAAGGCCGGCCCTTGTCCTTGCCCACTTGCTGGAGATCGCGCCGGGTCATATCGAGCCCGACCGCATAGCCCCAGATGTGGTCGTCGGCTTTATTCGAGGAAATCTTGTAGCCGCCGGTGCCGATCACCGCGACCAGCTCGGTTTCCCAGTGGAAGTTGGTCGTCATCGGCGGGTAGTGGACCGGACCGCCCTCGGGAACGAGATCGTGCGCCGACTTCGCGAAGAAGAACGGCTGCTCGCGGCCGTCGCCTCCCATCTCTTTCTGGTGCTCGACGTAATTGCGGCCGACGCAGAAGATGCGGCGCACGGGGAAGCGCGCGTCCGAGCCGACGATGGGCAGCGAAGGGACATTCCAGGTGCTGATGACGTATTCCATTTTCATATCGTTATTCTCCAGGAAATTCTTGGACCGCAGGATCACGGGGCGCACCAGGACTGATATTCGGGGCGGTCGCCGCAACGGCGCATATTTTCGCATGAACGGATATCCCTGCGGGCGGCTTGGTCGGGGCATCGCCAAAAAAACAGGCGCCCGAAGGCGCCCGTTTCACAAAGCCCTGTCGGGCTTTCTCGTTTGCTTATGCTAAGACCATATAAACCCGCGACAAAGGTGGGTCGTCTCGCATAGCCGCGTGCCCGACTTGCCCCATGATCAACTCACCATTACTAATTGAAGGAGAACATGAATGTTTTGTAGATCGTGTCTATGTACACTTTGAGAACCGTCGGTCCGCTATATGTCGCTGAAGGTGACGCCAGCGCAAAAGCGCTCGTGCTGGTGCTGCCGGTCTTATTTGAATTAGTTGACGAATGGCTCCAGGTGAACGTATTCGATTCCTTGACAGCAAACGGGTCAACCTTGCTGGAGAAGGAAGCACTCAGGGTATAGCTATAGCTTGTGGTCTGGGAGTTCGTGACAGTAGAACTGTTGCTCTCATTGTACGTGTTGACAATGGGAGTGCCCTCGGCAAGATAGCCCACAGAGTCGATCAAAACATACCGGTTGGGATCCGGCGTCGGCGATGCGTTCGGATCCGCGAACGGATCGGCTCCCAATATGCTCGGGTAATCAGCCGGGATGATGCCCACGGAACTGAGAAAGTTCACCTGATCAGTGCATACGGAGGCGGGGATCGTGGTACTCGATCTCAAGCATCCGACGTTAATGTAGTATCCCTGCTCGGCAAAATTCTGAGCAGCAATATGTGAGAAATCCGGACCCCAACTGACATTGTGCAAGTAATCCGCGGCCGCATTCACTTGGACGCCGAGGAATATCTGGATGAAATCGAAGTCATGGTTGATCAAATCGGGAGGGCTACCTTTGTAGAGTGCGCTCTGATTCAGCGTATTCTGCATGTCGACCGAGTGCATCGTTTGTCCGCCGAAATCACCGCCGAACGTGATAGAACCGCCGTTGCCTCCGAAGGTCAACGATGTATCTACTGATGCACTGAATTTCCAACTGTCGGTCGTAGACACGGTCGAGCCCGTAACAGTTCCGGCGCCATACGTAACCGAGGACCCTTGACCGGGAGGTATATAGATAACGGAGCCGATGAAATACTTCGGAAACACAGTGAAAGGGTTGGACAAATTCGCCACCGACCCGTCGGCAAATAAGATGTCCGGATGATGATCGCCGTTGACATCGCCCACCGCGTTGACCGAGGCTTGAGCTAGATAATTAGTACAAGTGCTGCTGCACACCCTGACCGTGGCACTGGAGTCGGTCGCCACCATCACCGGGGGACCGAAGCTGGCACCGTTGGAATACTGGACATAGACGTTAGGGGCCGAGGTACCGGAAGGATAAGGCGAAAGTGGATTGGCCGGAACGGTATAGATCAAATCGGCAAACCCATCCCCGTTGACATCGGCCAA
>DASWCA010000351.1:0-3992 GCA_036390355.1 Acidobacteriaceae bacterium | reverse complement strand
CACCACGATGGCCATCGCCTACAAGAATTCCGACGGATCAACCGGATCGGTAACCACAAGTGGAGCTACCACGGTCGGAGGCTTGATCTCAGCGATCAATGGTTCGGGTCGCGGACTCACGGCGACCTTTACCACAGCGGCAGCTGCCGGGTACGCAGCTGGCGGCGCTCACACGGGCATCATGATCTCTGGAAATGTAAACACCACCAACGCCCCGACTGTTGCTGGATTGCAGCAGATTACAATCGCGGGTGGCGGTAATGACACATCGATCAGCGAGTCTGCCGCGGGATCTCTCAACGACGACAGCACCGGTGGAATCGCAACCATCACGTACACCGCCGGCGCCGGGTCCAATCTGAGCGGTACCAACCTTACCAATCAGGGAAACGCACAGAGCGCCCTGACAACACTCAACGCGGCCATTGCAAACGTCTCAGCCCAGGACGGCTATATCGGCGCGCAGATCAACACGCTCAACTCCGTGAGTTCCGTTCTCAGCACCCAGCAGCAAAACGTAGTCGCGGCGCAGGATGCCGTGCAGGCGACCGACTATGCACAAGCCGCGTCCGACATGTCCAAGTACCAGATTCTGAGCCAGACCGGCATCTCCGCCCTGGCCCAGGCCAACAGCATGCAGCGCGAGGTAACCAAGCTGCTGCAGTAACCTGGCGTCTGCCGCCAACGGCAGCTAACCGAGAAGGGCGTCCACGCGGGCGCCCTTCTCTGCGTCAGCAGATACGCTCCTCCCGCGCGGACTTGAGTTTTTTCCAATCCGCTGAACCGCCCATTGGTTCACCGGCTGCTTACAAGTTGAGAAGGGGTACGATATGCCAACTGTCGGGCTGAGTTTCGGATCGCCAACCAGCGGCACAGGCTTTGACGTCAGCGCCACCGTGTCCCGTATCGTCGGGAATCTGAGGAATGTGGAGACGCCCTGGAAGACACAACTAACCCAGCTGCAAAGTCAGGACACGGCGATCTCCAGCTTGGGAACGCTCTTCTCCAGTCTCTCCAACGATTTGTCCGCACTCACCGATTTCAAAGGAATCATGGCGCAGAAGCTGGGTTCCAGCTCTGACACCAACGTACTGACCTTAACTGCCGCCACTAGCTCCGCAATCGCGGGAACTCACTCGGTTGCGGTGTCGAAGATTGCCTTGACGTCGAGCGGATACCTCAACAAAGTGACCAGTTCCTCCAGCAAGCTGCAAGGGTCGATCACTCTCCAGGTAGGGACCGGCGCGACCCAGACGATTACCTTGGATTCCACCAACAACACGCTCTCGGGATTGGCCAAAGCCATCAATGCCTCGGGTGTGGGAGTAACGGCCAGCGTGCTCACCGATCCCAAAGGCTCCCGATTGAGCCTGGTTTCAGGAACGCCGGGCGCACTGGGCAATATCTCCATCAGCGATAACTCGATTCGTCCGATCCTCAATTACACTGCGGCTACGGGAACCATCAACCCCGGCGGCACCTTCGAGGCCATCGCCCAGGCGGCCGATACACTCTCCGGTTCCATGACCATCAAAGTCGGCGGCGGCGCGTTACAGACCATTAACGTGCCGACAAACGACAACACCCTCCAGGGTCTGGCCGATGCCATTAACAACACGGCTGACATCGGGGTCACAGCTTCGGTAGTGACAGACCCTGGCGGATCGCGGCTTTCGCTGCTTTCTAACACGGCAGATGCATTGACCGTGACTTCAAACATCGTTGATACGAGTTCGTCGCTCGCGTACAACAAGACCGTGACGGGCTCGGACGCGGAACTCACCGTGGACGGGGTCGACCTCACCAGCAGTTCGAATACCGTCGCCAACCTCATTCCCGGCGTAACGTTTCAATTGCTGGCTCCCAGCGCCAAGCTATCCGACGGCAGCCTTGAGCAGATCCAGGTCATGATCGCCAACGACAACTCGGGTGTCGAGAGCGCAGTAGCCGGCATGGTGTCTGACTATAACGCGTTGATGAGTGCCATCGGTGCTCAGAGCGGGCTCGATAGTTCCAACAATCCCGAGCCCCTGTTTGGGTCGCCCACGCTCTCTCTGGTGCAGCAGCAGTTACTCGCAGGACTGAATACCCAGAATCCCAATGGCGAAATGGATTCCATCTCCAACGACACCAACGCCACCCTGAGCGGATCGATTTCAATCCAGGTGGGTTCCTCGCCGGCGCAACTGGTCACACTGGATTCATCCCACAACACCCTTGGCGGGCTTGCCTCTGCGATTAACGCCGCCAATATCGGGGTGACGGCGACGGTGGTCACGACCGGAAACCGATCGAGCCTCTCACTGCTCTCTCACACGACGGGCTCGAGCGGCGGCTTGACTGTGAGCTCAAACATCGCGGCGACCAGCGAGACGCTCTTGAGCTACTCCGGCAAGGCCGGCTCGCTGACGCAGAGATCGACGGGCACGCTCGCCGGAGTTCTCAGCGCTAACCATGGACTTGAAGGCTCAATCGCTATCCAGGTGGGGAGCGGCGCGGCGCAAACCGTCAACGTAGATCCGGCCCACAACACGTTGAGCGGACTCGCCTCGTCGATCAATGCTGCCGGCCTCGGTGTGACGGCTTCGGTAGTCACCAACCAGGACGGGTCATCGAGCTTGTCGCTGCTTTCACAGACCGACGGCGGTGCCGGCACTCTGTCGGTCACCTCCAACATTCTCGACACCTCCAACACCACCACCACGACCTTGAACTACAATCACTCCTCCGACCTTTCCGGACTTGCCAATTTGGGCATCACCGTCTCTGCAAATGCCGATGGCTCGCTGACCTTCGATGCCGCTACGCTGGATTCAGTACTGAACGGAGACTTCAGCGGCGCAGTCGGCTTCTTCCAGAACGCCAACAGCTGGGGGCGAACCTTCGCGGCCATGTTGAACAATGCCGGCTCCACGTCCACCTCCGGTTCTTTGTCTCTTGCCAGAAAAGCCATCAGCAGCAGCGAATCGACGCTGAACGCCGACATCTCCAAAGAGGAGAGCCTGATCTCCGCGCAAGAGAAGAATCTCACGACCCAACTCAACAAGGCTAATCAGATACTGCAGCAATTACCGTCGCAACTAGACGGCATCAATCAGATCTATTCGGCCATTTCAGGCTATAAAACGAGCAACTGATAAGGAGCGTCATCTCGATGGGGAGTTATCAGCAACATGCACTGGAGGGCGCTTCGGCTGTCGACCTGGTCGTGGCGCTCTACGATGGGATGATTCGCTTTCTCTATGCCGCCGCCGACGCGGTCGATCGTCGAGATGAGACGGAAAGGCGCATCGCCGTCAAGAGGGCTATGGATATCATCATCCATCTGCAAGCGCGCCTGCGCATGGATGTAGGTGGAAAACCGGCCGAGGCGCTCAGCGAATTCTACGCTTCGATCTTTGCTCAGATCCTGCAGGCTTCTCAATCAGCTTCTCGACCCAAGTTCGAGCACGCCATTGAATGTATCCGCAATGTGCGCGATGCTTGGCGACAGGTCGCCAGGGATCCGAGCGTGAATCCAGCGCCGATTCAGGTGCGCAACTCGCCCGCCGCACACGCCATGGCAGGCTTTGACAGCGATGACTACGGAACGGGAACAGCAATCCACTCCAACTGGAATGCTTGAGGGAACTCCAGAACTTCGGCCTGATCTCGTAGACAAATCTCTTCAACCGGCGACGGTGAGTTCTTCTTCGAGCTGCTGTTTCTGATACAGGCTGGCGTAGTACCCGTCGAGCGCCAGCAGTTCATCATGCTTGCCCAACTCCACGATCTTGCCGTGATTCAATACCGCGATCTGATCCGCGTGGCGAACGGTGGACACGCGATGTGAAATGAGAATAGTGGTGGATTCGGCCGTATAACTGCGCAGGCCGCCAAGAATTCGCTCTTCGGTATAAGTGTCCACAGACGCCAGTGCGTCATCAAGAATCAGAATGGCGGGCCGGCGCAGAAGGGCGCGAGCGATTGCGGTGCGTTGTTTTTGTCCGCCC
>DASWCA010000350.1:0-6857 GCA_036390355.1 Acidobacteriaceae bacterium | reverse complement strand
AGAGTCTTCCAATCGATAGAGTTGCCGAATTCCACGCGATTGCCGGCGTCTCCTGCTGAAAGGCGGACGGTCTGGACGAATTTAGAACCTTCCGTCTCGCGTGATACCTCGAGAGAGACCCGAACTGGGCCATTCTCCTTAATCCGAATCTGGGCCGGGCCTCCGACATAAGAACGCGGCTGTGCCTGCTCCTGTTCGAAATCCATATTCCAGGCCGGGTATATCTTTGGCACGTCGTTCGAAATTGCGAGCCGGATCGGCGCCGAAAGCAGCTCCTTTTTCAAATCTTTGTCATAGATGCTGGAGACGTCGCCTTGTTCATCGAGACGCACGAGATATCGGGCATTTTCAATGGACGAAGTCGTTGCCTTGAGTGTCGAGTGTTGGCTGGATGCCTCGACAGGCAGCACGCTGTAAACGGCGTAACCTACCGAAGGAGTTTTGGCCACGAAGAGGACTTTGCCGTCCTCAAGCTGTGACGGCACTTCCCGGCCCTCGGGGTCATTCACGCGCACAGCCTTCGGGGTTCCCTGCGGAAATCGAACGTTGGCTTCAACAATATCTTCGCGCGCGATATTGAGAGGGTTGAAGACAACGACCGGCGTTCCGGCAGCCTCGGTGTTAAGCCCCGACGCAACTGCTTCCGTGGCGTCTGTCAAAATACCGGCAAACTGGTTTGCAACAATGATGTCGTCATTCCACGCGTATTGATAAGAGCGGGGTGTCGCAGTGCCGGCGCCGGTGTCGTGGAAGTGTCCAGCCAATTCAAGCATCCAGGCATCGTTGATCCGGCGCTGCGGATAAGTACGCCCTCCCATCCACGCCGCGGCAATCGACGCCTTCTCTGCTGCATCGGCAAGCAATTCATTCTTGATAATCCAGCGCTTGTGATACGCCTGCGATGTCAGGGAACCGGCAGAGTGGTTGATCAACTCAAGGTCACCTTGATATTTCGGCAACCTCGATGCCATCGCCGGGGTAATGTCGTTGAACATCTGATCCGCGGAGGATTCGACAACATGCACTGGGCCTTCACCGACTCTCACTGCGGATCCGGTTGGCTGTGACTGTGGAGCCTCTCCCATTGCAAAGGCCGACGTCGGAGGTGACGGCAGTACGGTCTCGCTCTTTGTCACGATGGCTTCCAGAAGCTTTACGCTCGATTCCTGGGTAGCGCCTCCTATGTCGCCTGTACCGACATAGTGATAATCGGCGAATACACCAGTTACCTTGCCATCCAGATCGATACGTTGGACCCAGTTCTGCTCCACCGGCCGTTGCAGCGCAATAGCATTCGCCTGCTGTGGAGTGAGTCGCGCCCTCTCCTCGCTGGTCAACTGCGGGGCGGATGCCGGCGGGGGCGCCGTAGGTTCCTTGCTGAGGTCGGTGTAAACATTGCTGCCATAGCCACCAGGATTCAATGCTGCGATCACTCCTTTTCCGTCAGGGCCAAGCCACATCCCAACGTTGAAGGGAATGCCTTCCGGAGTGCGCTCCGGAGAATCGGGGCCGCCAATCTTCGGCGCGGGCTGCCACTGTGCATTGAGTTTTTGCGTTGAGAACCCCTTCAAACCGGCGTGCGCCAGAATGCTGGGCAAAGAGGCAGGAAATCCGAAGCAGTCAGGCAGCATGAACTCCGTGCTCGCCTTGCCGAAATCTCTTCGGAAGTATTCATTCCCGTAAAGTATTTGACGGAAGATTCCTTCGGCGCTTGGAAGGTTTACATCGCCTTCTTCAATGGACGAGCCGGCTGGAAACCAGCGGCCCGCAGCGACATACCGTTGCATTCGCGCGTAATCGGCTGGATAGTATTCCTTCATCAATCGATAGCGGTTGGCTCCGGTCCAGTTGAAGGCATAGTGCGGATACTTGTCCATGTAGTCGAAGTTCACCCGCATGGTCTTCAACAGATACTCGCTTATCGTCTGCGGAAACTCCCACCGCCACTGAGTGTCCAAATGCGCATACGGCACAACATACAGTGTAGGGACCTTCGTGATGTCGGGGGCCTTCATCGTCTGGCCGTGAGCCACGGCCCCGCCAAAACAGGCTCCGATGATCGACACACGGATCAGGCGAAGAGCCGACCGGGCTTTGGTGTTCCTTTCAAAAAGCGAGGACGCAGACTGAGCAATTCGCATGTCGAGGTATCCATTCGGCTGATGAGAGATGAAAATCGATCCTGAAATTCGCAGGACGTGGAACGAGATCCCGACAGCTCAGGCTGTACGGGATCTCGGCAGTGATGAGTCGAATGTGCTACTCGTACAAGGCTGACACCTAGAACGCGTAACGCAGACTGAACTGGAACTGGCGGTCCGAGGCGTAGGTGTTACCCTTGCCAGTCACGCGGCCGAAGCTGCCGCTCGTCGGGTCGACGGTCGGGTTATCCCAGTTGGGGTGGTTTAGGTAGTTGAATCCCTCGGCTCTGAAGATCAGCTGATGATTCTCGTGGTTGGGGATGACATGGAAGGCCTTCTGCATTGCCGCCGAATAGCTCGAGAACCCGGGGCCGTAGACGGAATTGCGAGTGCCGCGCGCGAATGTTCCGGGCGCGGCCTGCTGGAAGACGCTCTTGTCGAAGTACAGCGCCGTGCCGCTGGCTCCCGCGAACTGGTGCGGCAGCGCCGGGCTGGCGGTCTTGACGTAATACTGGTTACCCGAACCCGGGCCTACGCCCGCCTGATCAAAGCTCCCGGTCGAAATGCCGTTGCTGGGTGGACGGCCAGACTGCAACTGGATCGTTCCGGAGGTCTGCCAGTCACCGAGCAGGGTTCGCGCGAAGAGGTTGGAGGCGTGATTTGCGAACGGGATGTCCCAGACGTAGTTCGCCACGAACACGTGCCGGGTGTCGAAGTCGCTGGGGCCATACATGATTCTGTTGTTGTATGCGTTGACGATATTCGTGCCGTTCGACGAGCCGTAGTCGAGCGCCTTGGACCACGTGTAGGCGGCCCCGAAGAGCAGACCCTTCGTCAGACGCCGCTTCAGGTTGGCCTGCATTGCGTGGTAGAAGGAGCCGCCCGTGTTCTCGGCCTCAATGATGGTGGAGAAGCCCTTGTACGGACGCAGCGAGTCGGCATTGATATTGTTGGTCTTGTTGGCCGATCCGGGGGCGAGGGTTCCGGGCTGAAGCTGGTTGATGTTGGCCAACTGTTCCAGATGGTAGCCGCGACGGCCGACATAGCTGAGCGTAAAGACCGCTACGTTGGTGAATTCGTGTTCTGCGCTCAGGTTCCAGGCCCAGGCTTCTGGGCTGGGATAGGTGAAGGCGTGCGAGGTGAAGGCCAGTGGAAGCTGGTTGACACCAATACCGCCAGGGTTGTCCACACTTCCATTCGTCACCGAAGAGGCTGGCTGGAAGGGAGCGTTGCCGCCGACGTGCACTGTATCGCTGATGCCGAGCCGCTGGATGTAGCGCCCAACACCGGCACGGATGACCGTACCCGGCTCAACCTGGTAGGCAAAGCCAAGACGCGGCTGAATGTTCGAGTAGACGGTGGGCGAGTAGTTGGAGCCATAGCCGCGGAAGAGCCGCTGAAAGCCACCGTTCAGAATTGCGTCCGGCACATGTCCCTTGGCCGCGCTCGGGAAACCGGAGCCAGGGATGACCACGCCGTCATAAGTATCGCCGCCAGTAAGGAAACCTGTCGTCGGACTCACCGTTGGAGCCAGCGACGTGCTGTAGTCCTTCGGGCTGAAGAAGGACTCATTGCCCCACAACGAATGATAAGGGTTCATGATGCTGTAGCGGACACCATACTCGACAACGAGCTTCGAGTTCATCCGCCACTGATCCTGGCCGAAGAACTCGAACATGTTGCCGCGGAACGGCGTGTAGGACCGTGTACCGATCTCGCCGTAGGTGTCGAAGAGGCCGAGCGCCATGTTGCCTACGGCAGCAGTCGAGCCGCCTGAGCGCCCATCCGTGAACCGGAACAGGCCGTTTTGGTTGTTGGTCGTGCCGGGTCGTGTGTTGTCGACGCTGATCTGGTCGTAGTTGTTCTCGCCGGCGTACTCCCACTGGCCGCCGAACTTCAGCGTGTGGTTGCCCCATACCTTGGTCAGAGCATCGCCCACGTCGTAGACCATACCGCCAGAGCGCGACGGATAAGGTCCTCCATCGAGGGTACCGAATCCGGCGGTGGGCTGGATCGTCGGAATCTTGTTCGGAACCACCTTGGACGCCGACCCGAAGAGATACGGATAGTTGATGCCGTACTTGGTGCGGTCGAAGAGGCCCGATTTTGTATCGATATTGATGTCTACGTGGTCCGCCGCGGCGGAGACGAAGGCATCATTCACGATCGTTGGGCTGACCGTCCACGTGTAGTGGAAGACACCCACCTGGTTCGGACGGTGGAAGATGCGCGGGTTGGTGTTAAAGTTGCCAAAGTGCGGCTCGTAGTCGTCGTAGTTGTAGTTCAGCAGGCTGAACCGGAAGTGGTGCGCATCGGCGGGAACGAAGTCCACCACAATCGAGTCCTTGCGCTGCCGCTCCGTGTAAAGCGCCGTGTCGATCCAGTTGTTGGTGCCCACCGTGGTATTCGGCTTCGGATAGGCGTTCAGCAAGCCGATGCCGTTGGGGCTGAGGTCCGAAGCGGGAATGATGTTGCCGGCGTACGGCGTAGAAGTGCCCGGTTTTACGAGCTGCTTGGTCGTGTTGTAGAAGATGTTTGAGCTCAGCAGCTCGCTGAAGTCGCCGGTTCGCATCTTGAGCGTCGGCACCTTCTGCTGCGCGAAGTCGTCGTGGTTGTACTTTACCCACTCCTGTCCGACTAGAAAGAAGAGCTTGCGCTTGTCATGATTGAAACCGGGGAAGAAGACGGGGCCGTTCAGGTTCCAGCCGAACTGGTTGTAGCGGAAAGCTGCGCGCTTCTGACCAGTGAGATTGCGGCTCCAGGTGTTGGCGTTCAGAGCGTTGTTGCGGAAGTACTCGAAGACGCTGCCGTGGAAGTTGGTCGATCCGCTCTTGGGGACGAGGCGGATAAGGCCGCCCGAGGTGCGGCCGTACTCGGCCGGGTAGTTGGAGCTGAGCACCTGCACCTGCGAAGTGGAATCAACGTCGGCCGTGCCCACGCTGGTTCCGTTCGAGCGTGTACGCACCATCGGCGCGCCGTCGAAGGTCTGCATGCTCTCCTGGCTGCGTGCGCCGTTTACGTTGAGGGGATTGTCAAGGCCGAAGCCGAGTGCCGCCATGGAGTTGTTGCGCACGACTCCGGGCTCCATCTGGGCGAGGTAGAGCGGGTTACGTCCATTGAGCTGGATATTCTTGACCTGCTCCTGAGTGATCAACTGGCCGAGTGATCCGCTCTCGGTCTGTACGGTGTTGGCGCCAGCTTCTACCGTCACCTCGGTCGTCGTGTTTCCAATCCTCATAGCAACGTCAATGCGGCGCCCGATACTCGGATCGAGGTGCACGTCGTTGAGTGTCGTGGTCTCGAAGCCGGACTTTTCGACACGGACTCTATAGTCGCCCGGGGCGAGGTTGGTGAGTGTAAAGCTGCCGCTCTCGTTGCTCGCGATGGTTCGCTCGGCAAGCGTTGCGTTGTTGCGCACTATAATCCTGGCGTCTGGAACAAGCGCGCCCGAAGCATCCGTGACAGTCCCCGATAGCGACGAGCTATCGGATTGAGCGAGGATTGGGGGCGCAATCGTAAGGATGCAGATTGCAACGAACAGCAGTAGGACGGAAATTCCAAATCGATTGTTTTTCACACGAGCCTCCAAAGTGAGCTTCGTAGGACTAACTTGTATGATTGCGCTATCACAAGGCCAAATGTTTACACAGTCAGACATTACGTTGTCAACTGAATTGCGTGGTAAATTTGCAATTAAATCTCAGGCCTCGGTGAGCGAACCGTGAAAGACCTGCCATAATGAAGGGAAATATTGCGCAAGTCTCCCATAAAACGGGCAACTCTTGAGGATGTGGCACGGGCAGCAGGAGTAGGACCGATGACCGTCTCCCGGACGATCAACGGGCATCCGTATGTGTCGGAAGAGACTGCGAAAAAAGTCCGCGCAGCCATTCGCCAGCTCAATTACCGTCCAAATCATGCCGCCCGCATGCTCACCGGCCAGTTGTCCCGATCCATCGGGCTCATCGTCCCCGACATCAGCGACCCATTCTTCTCAGTCGTTAGTCATGCTGTTCAGGAAACTGCTAGAGGCAGTGGTTATCTCGTCTGGTTGGCAGCTTCGGACGAAGATGTCTCCGTCGAAGCCGCACAAGTAGAAATGATGACTCATCATCCCGTCGATGGCGTCTTGCTGGTGCCGGCGGACGCCCGGCACAGGTATTTGAAACCGCTGGCTGCAGGATCGCTTCCCGTCGTTACCATCGATCGGCCAATGGAAGTGGCAACGACAGACTCCGTCGGGGTCGAAAACAGAGCTGGAGCGCGAATGGCCGTGGAACATCTCATCCAGCACGGAAAGAGACGGATCGTTTGCCTCGCGGCTAACTCTCACCTGCTGACCATCAAAGAACGAATCGCCGGGTACAGGGAGTCGATGCGGCGGGCGAAACTGCCGCGCGCTAAAGAGGCGCTCTTATCGAGTCAAGCATCCGCGAAGTCTGCCTTGTCGCAGCTATTTTCGTCGCGCAGTCGCCCCGAGGCATTGTTCACGGCCAACAACGTCTCCACGACCTGGGTCATAGAAGCCCTCAAGGAGATGAAGATTGAGATGGGCAAAGATGTGGCGCTCGTGGGTTTTGACGATGTCGATTTTTACACCCTGATAACACCTCCAATCACAGCTGTTCGTCAGCCCGCTGCGGAGCTGGGAAGCATATCGGCTCGGCTGCTTTTGCAAAGAATCAAGGGCGAACTTGCAGGTCCCAGTCTCCGGAC
>DASWCA010000349.1:0-7399 GCA_036390355.1 Acidobacteriaceae bacterium | reverse complement strand
CGCTTAAATAATCGCGTGCCCCTGCGCCTTCCTTTGTCCTTAGCAAAGCTCTTACAGCTCGAGGCGGAATTTGAACAGAGGGCGTACACCCGCTAATGTCTTCAGCGGCCGCGGGACGTCCTGCGGGCGCTTGTCCTCCGGCTATCAACCTCACACAGAGTGCTATTGAAATAGCTACTATTCGAAAAGTTCCACTCATAGGTTGCCAAGGTATCGCAGAAGTAGTGACTGATCAACGTCGGGTGTACCCTATAACCCATGCAGGTCACCGTCACCATTCCGGACGATCTCGCCCAGCAACTCATCCCCGCCGGCCAGGACCCTGCGCGTGCGGTCCTCGAAGACGCGCTGGTCCAGGCCTACCGAGAGAACCGCATCTCCGGCCATCAACTCATGACCGCCCTCGGCATCGAAACCCGCTACGAGCTCGACGGCTTCCTCAAGACCCGCCAAGTCTGGATCGAATATCCGCTGGAAGAACTAAGGGCCGACCGTGCCGCAATGGAACGTGTCCTCTCCGAAGAGAACGAGAAGAGGGCCTGATCGTTCGTGCTCGTGGTCTGTGACACTACACCGCTGAATTACCTGATACAGATTGACCTGGTCGATTTGATTCCTCGCCTCTTTACAAACGTGTGCATCCCGCATGCGGTACTTCGTGAGCTATCACATCCAGCGGCGCCGTCTTCTGTGCGCCAGTTTGCCTTCAGCTTGCCAAAGTGGGTTTCCGTTCAACGCGCCGGTACGATCGCAGACGCGGCCTTGCTCGAACTCGACCCAGGCGAACGCGAGGCAATTGCTCTCGCCATCACGCTCGGCGCCCAGTTTCTGCTGACGGACGATTACAGGGCACGCACGACCGCTCGAGAACGAGGCCTTCTCAGCCTGACCACCTTGCTGATTCTCGACGCGGCAGCAGATCGAGGCTGGATATCCTTCCGAGATGCTATCGAGCGCTTGCTCAAAACAAACTTCCGCGTCGATCCGATTCACCATCGATTTGTTGCTGGAAAAGCACCGGTAACCGTCATTCCATCCGCATCCCCCATCGCCCCACCCGCATCCCCGCTTTGTGCCATCCCATCCCCACACCGTGGCATTGAGCACCCCACTCGCCCGTGGCACTCTCTCTGCATGCGAGTCAACCTCATTACCCAGTCCGCTGCTGCTTCAACACCCGGCAAGGGAGCAATTCCGCTCTCCCTCATCATCAAGCCCGCATGCGGGCTGCCCGGCGACTACGAGTACACCACCAACAGCACCGCGCTGATGCAGATGCTCCGCCAGCAAACCGACCTGCCGGCCGCCGTTCTCCAGCGCTTCGAACACAAGTTGTGGGACACGCTCGGCGCGCGCCTGCTCGGCGTGGAACTCAGCGATCGCCTGCTAACGGACATCGGCTACTTCATCGACTAGCATCGCCGCGTCCCGCCTCACACATTCGCCGCGAAGTGCTCCACCGCTTCGCAGCAATCAGCGCCTCTACCTCGCCCTTCCGGCTTGAGATGGAGTGCCGAATATCTCTGCTCCCATGCGCCTTTCGGGCCGCTACCGGTGACGGAGTCGATTACCCCCTCTGGTTTCCACAGCAAAAGAGCGTCAAATTAGAGTTGTGAGGGCCAAGCTTCAAGCCAGGCTGGCGACCGCCTCCGATCGACATACTTCCCCAAGGTTTCATACCGGATCGGAACACTCTATGCAGCTCTGGAACGACTACGAAGGCAAGACCATCGCAAACAAGTATCCCCTCGGCGCACTGGTGCGTCCCGAAGGCCGCAGCGCACTCTTCCAGCTCTCCACGGGAGCCGAAGCGCCCGCGATCATTCGTCTCACCGAAGCCATCAACGACGAGCGCCAGATGCTTGCCTGCTGGAGTCGTGTCGCTGCGGTGAAACAGGAAAACCTCGTCGCCATCAAGCGCTTCGGCGAAACCAACTTTGAAGGCACGCCCCTGACCTATGCGGTCATGGAACGCGCGGATGCGAACCTCGCCGACCTGCTGAAAGAACGCCCGCTTACCTACCCGGAGGCGATGCAGGTCGCCACCAGCATTGTCGCCGCACTGTCCGCGCTGCATGCAAAGAATCTCATCCACGAGCACATCGACGCAGCCAACGTCCTCGCCGTCGGCGAAACGGTCAAGCTGCGCACCGACTGCGTGAGGGAGTGCGTCGTCGAGCCGGGGATTACGACCGCGGAAGACTGCATGCAACTCGTCGAGCGCGACGTTCAGGATCTCGCCGCGCTGCTCCTGCGGGCTCTGACACTGGAGAGGAAACTCAAGCCCTCGACCCGGCTCCCCGCACCGTTCGACCAGATCGTTCCCAACGGGATGAATGGCACGTGGGGTCTGAAGGAGATCGCCGCGGCGCTGACACCTCCTGCCGCAGTTGCCCAGCCCTCCCTCGGTAAGATCGCGACATCCCCGGTAACCGAACCCGCCCCATCGGACTCCGCCACGACGGTCGAAGACGCCAGCGCGCCGGACACGCCGCTACTCTATCAGCGCCGGAATAACACCGGCACGGTTCAGCTCGGGCAACGAGGCCGGCTGTGGGCTGGAATGGCGGTAGCCGCTGTCGTCGCGTTCGCTCTGTTCCTGCGCGCCGGCACCAGCAAACCTGCGAATGAACCTCAACCCGCAGCGACACCTGCCGCTACAGCCGCACGCGCCGCTACGTCCGCACCTGCCGCTACTGCCGCGCCTATCCGCCAGGTAGTCGTGAAGAACGCACCCGCGTCCACTCCAGGCTCAACTCCAGCATTGCCCGCGACGGCGCGGCCGGTCGCGAATGCGGCCGTTTCGCATATGCAACCAGGCTGGTACGTAGTCGCGTACACGTTCAATCGCCAGCAGCAGGCAGCGATCCGCGCCGCCGCCATCGAGAAAAAGAATCCATCGCTCCACCCTGAAATCATCGCCCCCGGTGGCCACGCTCCGTTCCTGGTCGCTCTCGGAGGACCCATGACCCGTCCCGACGCGGAGAACACCCGCAACCTCGCCCGCCAGGCCGGAATGCCCCGCGACACCTTCGTCCAAAACTACAAAGGAAACTGATCGACCAAATCGAAGTTGAATTTGTAGAGGCGCACCAGCAACTCCGCAGCTGGGTTCAGGCACAGTTGCGCATAGTGCGCTCCAGCAATAGCCACATCTTGGCCCCTGCTTTGGAAGTTGTCATTCTGAGCGCAGCGAAGAATCCCTCGCATTTTGCCCGTGGTGCTACGAATTCTTACTCAGTCCCACTTGTTAGGCGCATTCATCCCTCAATCCGCCACCTCTGGCGAAGTGACTCCAATCCGCCACGCCACAACTGTCGCCGCCAGAAACAACCCAACCACGATCAGGTTCGGGTAAATAACCATCCCGCCCATCCGCGGTTCATGTCCCGGAATCCCCGCCCACCACGACGACCCAGGCAACAGATACGGCACGAAGAAGAATGGCGTCCAGTACGAGGCTGACAGCAGCGCCGCTGCCGTCAGCGCCACCTTCGGCTCCAGCGAATGCCGCCAAATCAGCCACAGCGCCGTCGCGGCCACGCCCGCAAACAGAAACAACAGCACCGCGCCATGAAACTTCGCGTGCGGATGCCACAGCAGGCTCAGCAGGTGGTTGTGCGACCAGTCCAGCACAAAGGACATCACGCTGCCCCCGCCGAGAACGACACTCAAGATGACCTTGCTTATCGTAAGTTTGCGCATGCTATACTCCTTCCTAGTGAGTGAGTGCTCACTATAATCCACAATCCGCCCCTCCGCAAGCCCGCAGTCTCTAGAATGACCGCATGCCCCAGATAGCCCGTAAACCGCCTCAGCCCGGCAGCGGCAAGCCCAACCGCAAGGCGAAGATCCTCGCCGAAACGGAGAGGCTGTTCCACGAAAAAGGTCTGTCCGCCGTCACTACCCGCGCCATCGCCGAAGCCGTCGGGTGCTCCGAGGGCGCCCTCTACGTCCACTTCCCCAATCGCCTCCAGCTCATCCTCACCGTGCTCGAAAACGCGCTGCCCGAAATGCTGGTACCCCTCCACGCGCTCGGCGAGCAAGTAGGCTCCGGCACCCCCAAAGCGAACCTCATCCAGGCGGCGCGAGGCCTGCAGGCCTTCCATCAACGCGTCGTCCCCATGTTGAGTTCGCTGTTCGCTGAAGCCGGCCTGCTCGAAAGCTTTCGCGAGTCGCTCGTCTCCCGCGAAAAGGGGCCGCAGGGAGGAATCGCCCGCATCGCCCGCTACCTCCAGGAAGAGAAAAAGATTGGCCGCATCCCTGAACCCATCGACTCCGAAGCCGTCGCCGCAGCCCTGATGGCAACCTCGTTCTTCAACGCCTTCACCCGCGCCTTCCTCGGCCGCTCCATCCCCGCCATCTCCCCATCCCGCCTCATTGAATCCCTCCTCCGCTAGCGGATTCTCCTGTTGAGCGTCGTTCTCGATTGGAAAAACAAAACCTTTTATATCAATAGTTTATCTGCGCGAGCAAGGCATTTTCCTTGACACTAAATGCTATAATGGAATGTATAGAGACGAGTTTCGTGCTACGGCAGTTTGTCTGCCCTGGAACAGAGGCTCGGAGAGGTTGTACATCTAACTCTTTTGTTTAGAGGATTTTGCGGGCAACCTATTTATTTACAGGATTTTGCAAAGAAGCAAAAAACATGTTTCGACCCATCAACTAGCAACTAGCAACTGAGAACTGACAACTGAAATGGTCTTCGTCCTCGACAACTACGACTCGTTCACCTACAACCTGGTCCAGTACATGGGCGAGCTTGGAGCCGAAATGGTCGTGCGCCGCAACGACGAACTGACCCCCGCCGAAGTCGAGGCCCTGAATCCGGACCGAATCCTGATCTCGCCCGGCCCGTGTACGCCCGAGGACGCCGGCATCTCGATCGAGCTGATCCGCCACTTCGCCCGCCTGGCCGGGAGCGGCGGCAAGCGCGTCCCGATCCTGGGCGTCTGCCTCGGCCATCAGGCCATCGGCGCAGCCTTTGGCGGCAATGTCGTCCGCGCGTCGAAGCTGATGCACGGCAAGACCAGCGAGGTCGACCACGACGGCAAGACCATCTTCAGCGGCATCCCGTCGACCATGACCTGCACCCGCTACCACTCGCTCATCGTCTCCGAGAACGGGTTGCCGGACGAGCTCGAAGTCTCCGCCCGCACCCCCGCGCCCACCGGAACGACCATCATGGCGCTCCGCCATCGCGAGTTGCCCATCGAGGGTGTACAGTTTCATCCCGAGAGCGTGCTCACCGTCCACGGCAAAAAGATCATCGAGAACTTCCTGAAGATGTAGGCTCAACGCATGACGTTGCCACCACCAGCCCGGCTCGTTCTTCTCCTCATCCTCACGCTGACGTGGCAAGCGCGAGCGCAACAGCTCATCGGTTACGTCAATACGCGCGACGCGGACATCACCGGCGCGTCCGACATACTCAACGGCCAGGCGGTTTTAACCGGCTCTGTCGGCGTCACCGCAAGGGATCACACCGCGCCGATCACGCTTGGCCGCGGCGGAACAGCCCGCGTCTGCCAGACCAGCGTTCTCCACGTAACCGAGAGCCGCGAGGTCGCGGTTGCCGCGCCGCTGCTGTTCTCTCTCGACCGCGGCGCCATCGAGATCCAGATGAACGGAACTCCCAGCGACGCCATCATGACGCCCGACCTGCGCTTCACGGTGCGCAACGCCGGTCCGCTCGACCTGCGCATGCGCGTCGCACGCAACGGCGACACCTGCGTGGAGAATCGCGGCGCCAAGGCTCCGACGCTCGCCGTCTCCGACCCCTTTGGCGAGTCGATGTACGAGCTGCGCGCCGGACAGCACGTCCTGTTCGAGCACGGCAGTCTGCACGAAGTAGTCGACCAGGAGAGTTCGTCCTGCGGATGTCCGGAGCCCAAGGGCGCATCGGTCGCGGATGCGCTGCTCGCGTCCAACGTTCCCGCGCCCCCGGCGCCGAAGCCGCCCGATCCGCCCGATGAGAAAGCGGCCGCCCTGGCCGCCAGGCAAGCGGCTGCACGCGCCGCCATCGAAGCCGCGGACCAGCATCCGTTCCCCGCCGCGATCAGCGAAGGATTGGCCCCGGTCGAGCCCGTCCCGCAAGCTCCGCCCGGCGAACGTCACGTCCAGATCACGGACACCCTCAGCTACAACGCTCCCGGCAACGCCGGCAAGCCCGATCCGGCCAATCCGGACGCAGCCGGCAAGTCCGCGGCGAAGCCCGAGAGTAAGCCCGCGAATCCGGAAACCGATCCCTCGGCCAAGCCCGCAGCACAGCCGCCCAAACGCGATCTGGCGCACGCAATCGGACACTTCTTCCACAAGCTCTTTGGCGGCCACTAACGCGGCGCTAGTCAGTGTCGGGTGGGCCTGAGGGTTTTTGTTTCAGGAAGAACTCCGGTGGATGGGTAGTCTTAACCGGCGTGTAGGGCGTGGGCGGCTGGGTGTAGTCGAAGCAGTCGTGAAAGTCGTCGGCGGTGGTGTCGCGCGTCCCCAGCGAGGGCAGGTTGAAGATCTCCTCCATGTAGCGCAGGAAGCCGCTCGACTCGTGAGTGACATGCGAGACGTATCCGCGCTTCGCATACGGGCCGACGACGATGACCGGCACGCGGAAGCCGAGTCCCATGTCGTCCGTCTGCGGTGGCGGAACGTGGTCGTAGAAGCCGCCCCAGTCGTCCCATGCGATGAAAATGGTGGTGTTATTCCAGTACTTGCTCTGCCCGATCGCGTTGACGATGGTGGCGACCCAGTCCGGGCCTTGCGGAGGCGCGCCGGGATGGTCGGAGTTGGCCAGCGCCGGCACAATCCACGTCACCTGCGCCAGCCTGCCGTTGGCGATATCGGTGAGCACGCGCGTCTCGGGCGAGATGACGTCGGCGTGCCAGTCCGCCCCGAAGCGGATGTGGCGGATTGCCTGGTACGCGGAGAGCATGTAGAAGATGTCGGTGGTTGGGCCGGGCGCGTAGTAGCGCCACGTAACGCCCTTCGCGTCGAGCAGGTCGGCCATCGTCTTGTAGTCGAAGCAGGGATAGACGCCGGGCCGGTCAGTGCCATTGGGCCCGACCAGAGCGACGCGCGACCTGGGATTGGCGTCGCAGCCCCAGACGAAGCTGTTGGGGTTCTCGGACGCGCCACCGGACTGTCCGGCGATCATGTATTGGTGGGCGACGAAGCTGGGTCCAGTGTTGGACTGGAACATGCGGTCGCCAATGGTGAAGTTCTTCGCCAGCGTCCAGTAAGGAACGGTCTCGCTGGGCAGGATGTAGGTATACGGCAGCATCGAGCCCCGGTTGGCGAAGTTGTCCATCCTGCCGTTGTCCCACTGCTGCCACCATCCGGTGTGAGTGTGATCGACGTCGGTGCCGTTGCCCAGGGGAACGGGCTTGAGCGGGACCCGCACGCC
>DASWCA010000348.1:0-4394 GCA_036390355.1 Acidobacteriaceae bacterium | reverse complement strand
CTATTGGATGAGCAGGCGACACAGATCTTTGCGATCGGCGACGACATCGCCGAGCGCGTCCGCAAGATCGGCGGGACCACCATCCGATCCATCGGCCACGTCGCCCGCCTGCAGCGCGTCACCGATAACGACCGCGACTTCGTCGACGCCCACGACATGCTCCGCGAACTCCACCATGACAACCAGACGCTGGTCGACAGCCTGCGTGCGGCCCACGAAGTCGCCGCCAAAGCGGACGACTACGCCACCACCAGCCTGATCGAGGTTTGGATCGACGAGGCCGAACGCCGCGCCTGGTTCCTCTTCGAAGCCACCCGCTGACAACCGGCCACGGAGAGTCGGAATGAAGACACTGTCGTCAAGCGACGATCTGACGGCCCTCCGCGAGCGCATAGCGCTTATCAGCCCCACGGACACACGTCTGTGGGGCTCGATGAGCGTGCATCAGATGATCTGCCATCTGACGGATTCGTTCGGATGCCCGCTGGGTGAACGGGCTGTCTCCAGAGTGAAGGGGCCGCCGATTCCGGTGCCGGTGTACAAGTGGCTGGCGTTGTACTTTCCGCGGAAGTGGCCCACGGGAGTGCCGACGCCGCCAGGAATGGATCAGCAGATTGGCGGAACGCCGCCGGCGGACTTTGCCGCGGACCGCGTCGCGCTGCTCGAAAGGCTGGACCGGTTTGCACGCGCGGCGGGACCGTGGTCGCTCCATCCGATCTTTGGCGCGATGAATACCGCGGAGTGGATGCGCTGGGGATATCTGCATACGGACCACCATCTGCGGCAGTTTGGCCGCTGACGTGTTCTATAGCTGCGATTTCGAACGCCGCGACAGACCGGTGCGGAACAACACTCCGACGATCCTTACCGCTGCGTGCGCAGAGGCTGAAAAATTGCCGGATACCTTCGAAGTCCCGCCAATCCGGCACCGGTAGTCGACGGGAATTTCCTGAATCCGCAGGCCGTGCTGGCAGGCTTTGAGCTGCATCTCGAGGTTCCAGCCGTAGGTCATCTCCGCCATCTGCAACTGTTCGAGCGACGTTCTACGGATGGCACGGAAGGGCCCCATGTCGGTGTATTTGACGCGCTGCGTGATCCACAGCAGCTTGCCCACCATCCGGCCGGCAAAGACCTGGCTGGGCAGCATGCTGCCGGATTCGCGCGTGCCGCGAATGCGCGAGCCGATGACGAAGTCGGCTTCGTCGCGCTCGATGGGGCTGACGAGACGGTCGAGATCGGCGATGACGTCCGAGCCGTCGCCATCCATGTAGACGAGGATGTCGCTGGCAGCGAGCGCCGCGTCCGATCCGGCCTTGCAGGCTGCTCCGTAGCCGCGGGGCGATTGGATCACGCGTGCTCCGGCTGCCGCGGCGATGGCGGCGGTGGCGTCGGTGCTGCCGTTGTCCACGACGATGCACTCGGCGATGCGGTGCCAGGGCATCTCGGCGACGACGCGGCCGATGGATTCGGCTTCGTTGAGGGCCGGGATGATGATGGAGATCTGGGGCATGTTTTGGGATTTGCGGCTTATTTGACCGCCATTACCTGCTCCAGGTGAAGGTAGAGCCGGATCGTGTCGGGCGGATCGGAGTCATAGAAGTACACCTTGGTAGCGTCGATGACCATGTAACGCAGCTCGTCCCATGTTGCACCCTCGGTGGCGATGGTTTCGCCTACTGCAATGGCACAAAATCCGCCCTCTTGATCTGGAGTGACGTTAAAGATGAGTTCACGCATGGCTGGAGGTTACGCTCTGGCGATTCATGCATCAAGGCAGAGTTAGTTATTTGAGCGATTGCGAGGCGACCGGAGAGTACACCAATGCGTGGCTAATTCCGAACAATTCCAGTCCCAAATCCGACCCAAAACAGAGTTGTCCGCCGTCACATACAGCAGTCCGGGGCGAGCGTAGTCTGCGGCGTAGCGGTCGAGGTCAGCGCTTATGACACACGGCTTTTATTCATCCAGAATGACGGCACGGCCTTCCCACCAGGCGATCGAGAAGGCTTCAGACGACTCCATCAACTGCTTCAAGAATGAGCAGGATAAGGTAAACAACCTGGCGATGCGCTGCGCGAAGCGGGCCCAGAATCGCTTGGTTTACAACGAGGAGAGGATTCCCGGAAGCACCATCTTCTCCAAGTAGGAGACCGGGCTTATCGCTTGAAGAAATCCTTGATCTGCTGCACCACCACGTCGCGGCCTACGTCGGAGATCGCTTCGGTGAGAGGAAGCTGTTTGGGGCAGGCTTCGACGCAGTTCTGCGCGTATCCGCACTCCTGAATGCCGCCGTCGCCGGCGAGCGCCCGGAGACGTTCTTCCTTCAGCACCGCACCGGCGGGGTCCATGTTGAAGAGCTTGACCTGGGCGATGGTGGCCGCGCCGACGAAGTTGGTGGAATCGTTGAACTGCGGGCAGACCTCCATGCAGATGGTGCAGGAGATGCAGTTCGAGAGCGGATAGCGCTGTTCCTGGATCTGCGGGAACTGGCGCGGGCCGGAACCGAGCTCGTACGTGCCGTCGATGGGGACCCAGGCGTGGACAGCTTTGAGGTTCTCGAAGAGGACGCTGCGGTCGACCGAGAGATCGCGGACGATGGGGAACTTCGAGAGCGGGGCGAGGCGGATCGGCTGGTCCAGCTTGTCGACGAGCGCGGAGCAGGCCATGCGCGCCTTGCCGTTGATGAGCATCGCGCAGGAGCCGCAGATCTCCTCCAGGCAATTGGAGTCGTAGGTGACGGGCGTGGTGGGTTTGCTGTCGGCGGTGACGGGATTGAGCGCGATCTCCCCGAGCAGCGCGGTGATGTTCATGTTGGGGCGATAGGGGATGGCGAACTTCTCGGTACGCGCGGGCTGGTCCGGCGTAGCCTGGCGGAGGATCTCGACCTGGATGGTCCTGCCGGGCTGCCGGGTGGTGGTCGCGTTGATGGGTGCGTCGAGCGTTGCAGTAGCCATTCCGATTTTGCCCTCAGGGGCTAAAGCCCCGTTTCTGCTGAAGTTCTACGGCACGGCTAAAGCCGTGCCCTTAAGCAAAACAATTCCTGTGTGGCTGCGCGGAGATGCGCGGCCGACGAATTCGGTCGAGCAACACTCAGAAGTGGCTGCCCGACTTTCGCTCTTTCTGCTGCGTCGCCATCGCGATGCCTCCGCAGGTGCCGACGTTCCGCGGAGTCTTCAGCCGGCGGGTGTACGTTACCCAGTAGCCGATGACCAGCAGTGCGAAGACGACCAGCGCAATGTAGACGAATGTGGTGAGTCCGGGATGTATATCCATAATGCACAGTAGGATGGTCCTTCCGGCCGGGAAGGTCAACTCGCAATTTTTCGTTTCGCATCCCGATCACTCTCATTGGCTTACGCGGTTACTACTTGACTCTGTGACGCGAACGGAAGACCCGCGATTGATATACGAGACGTCCGACAGTGCAGGCTGCGACCAGGATTACCAGGAGAACTTCTGTTGCCATCGACATTGGTTTCACCTCAGAAGCGAATTCCCTATGATGTGGCCGCGTAGCTTCTCGGCCGCGGTTTGATCAGGCTGATATCGACCTCTTCGAACTCGAATGCGGGCGCGTCGCCTTTGAAGCTTGCCTTGGTGGTCTTCAGGAACTTCTCGTCATTGCGCTCGGGGAAATCGGGCTTGTAGTGCGCACCGCGGGACTCGTCGCGGAGCTTGGCGCCCTGCACGATGACGCGGCCGAGTTGCAGCATGTTGTAGAGCTGGCGGGTGAACGCGAAGCTGGTGTTGGCCCACTGGCTCTTGTCGGAGAGGTTGACATTCTCGAAGCGGTCGAGGAGTTCGACGATCTTGGCGTCCGCCTCTTCCAGTCCGGCGTTGTAGCGGATGATGGTCGCGTGCTTGGTCATGGTCTCGCCAAGCTCGCGCCATATCTTGAAGGGATTCTCCGTGCCGGGATTCGAGAGCAGGCCGGAGTTCATCTCCTTCTGGCGCAGGAGCTCGGCTGCATGGCCACCATCGCCTTCCGGTGCGGCGAGAGACTTCGCATAGGCGATCGCGTTCGGCCCGGCGACGAAGCCTCCGTAGATGCAGGAGAGCAGTGAGTTCGCGCCGAGTCGGTTAGCTCCGTGGATGGAGTAATCGGCCTCACCTGCGGCGAAGACTCCGGGGATGTTGGTCTGCTGATTGAAGTCAACCCAGAGGCCGCCCATGGTGTAGTGCATGCCGGGGAAGATCTTCATCGGCACGTCGCGCGGATCGTCGCCGACAAACTTTTCGTAGATTTCGAGAATGCCTTCAAGCTTGCGGTTGAGAGTGGCGCGGTCGATATGCGTCAAATCGAGATAGACCATCGGCTGGCCGTCGAGGCCAAGGCCATACTCGTAGACCACTTTGTGGATGGCGCGGGTAGCAACGTCGCGAGGAACAAGGTT
>DASWCA010000347.1:0-4428 GCA_036390355.1 Acidobacteriaceae bacterium | reverse complement strand
CGGCGAAGTCGAATCCCGGCTGATCGGGCAGAAGGCTGCGAACTTGCAGGCCGATATCGCCCATCAGTGCAGTTGACGTGACTTTGGCTTCGCTGCCAACCAGCAGGGCGGGCACGGCGATTTCTGCCAGCGGCTGGTAGATCTTCTCGATAACGGCGAGTCGCGTCGCCGACTGTGCAGTCACTGTGTGGGCCAGACCTGCAGGAATGTACGCGTAGTCGTATGGCGAGAGTGCGTGAAAGCTGGTGTCGGTGGAGAGATCGACGCCGCCGCCGCTGAGCACGTAGACGAAGCGCTGCGTAGTGGTGGGGCCGAGCGCTCCGCCCGGATCGAGTTCCGCCGTGTACTGCGTGAAGGCTGCGCCGACGGCGGGCGAGACGTGGACGATGGCCATGCCGTTCTGCATCCCGGGCATTGGCGTGCGCACGAATGTGTCCGGCGTCAGCAGAAGGTGGTCGCGACGATTCGCGCTGCGGGTGTGGCCAAGGTTATGCATGGAGGTCTTCCCGCTTTCGTGGCGAGGTGCGCGCGGCGATTCGTTCGAGCATCGCTCTATCATCGCGCAAGCTTCGCAGGAACTCCACTCCTGTTGCGAGCGCGGCCTCGACATCCGCGGGCAGAACAGTCTCATCGGGATGATGGCTGAGCCCGCCGGGAGTGCGGAGGAAAATCATCGCAGCAGGTACGCGGCAGGCGACGATCATCGCATCGTGGCCGGCTCCGCTGCTAATCACGCGGGCGGCGCGGCCGGTGGTGCGGGCGGTTGCATCCGCGAAGAGCGCGGTGAGTGTGGGATCCATGGGGACGGCGGGCTGGTCGAGAGAGATCGTGTGGGCGGCTGCGACCGCACGGGTCGCAGCCGCCGCATTAGCGGCGTCGAGATAGTGTTGGATCGCCGTTTTGCGGACCGCATCCTGCGGGTGGCGCACGTCGAGCGTTGCAATACATGCGCCGGGAATGACATTGCCCGCGGCTGAAGGGACCTCGATCTTGCCGACGGTGGCGACGAGACCGGGAGTTGCGCTGGCGTAGCGCTCGACTTCGACGATCCACTCGGCTGCCGCAGCCAGTGCGTCGTGGCGCAGCGAGCCCATGGGCGTTGTGCCTGCGTGATTTGCCCGGCCGGTGAAGACGAATTGCATGCGCGTCTGACCAGCGATTGCATCAACCACTCCGAGCGCACACGCCTCGCTTTCGAGTACGGGTCCTTGTTCGATGTGGAATTCGAGATAGCCGCAGGTCGAGTCGTCAATCACGGCGTTGGGCAGTTCCGCGGGGTCGAGGCCGAACTGGCGAATGGCGTCCGCTACACTGATGCCGCTGCGATCCGTGCGCGCCAAGGTTGCAGCGTCCAGTTCGCCGATCAGCGCAAGGCTGCCTAGAAATGGTTTGGCGAAACGCACGCCTTCTTCTTCGGAGAAGCCGATCACTTCGATCGCGAAAGGGAGTTTTTCGGCGGGAGAGTTCGCGCCGCTGTCCTCGATCAGTTTCTCAACCAGAGCAACGCCGAGCACCACGCCAAGGATGCCGTCGAATGCTCCGGCATTCGCGACGGTGTCAAGGTGCGATCCGATGAGGAGCCGAGGCGCGGCGGGGTCGGCTCCCGGCAGCACTCCACGCAGATTGCCCACGGCATCGACGCGCACCTGCATGCCTGCGGCCTCCATCCAACCGCCGACGAGGGCATGAACGCGGCGCATCGACGGCGCCAGGAATGTACGCGTGGTCTCGCCGTCAACCTCGGTGCAGCGGGCAAGCTCGCGGCAACGGCCGATGATCTGCTGCGCCGGATCTGTGGCTGGTTCGTTCATGGTCTGTGGGTCGATTCCGTTCAAGCCTTGCGCCTCACGCGCGCCTCGATGTGTCCGGCCGGTTCGTCCGTCGGCACAAAGATCTCGTTCGGGTTGTCCTGTCCGAAGCGCGAGAGATCGACCAGCAGGCAGTGCTTGTTCGGCATGATGAGGTCTATCTGGTCGACTTCCGCGACGCGTTCGAGCGCGCTTTTGCCCATGACGTAGAGCGTCTCCTGAACGGACTTGCTCTTGTGCTCGGCGAAGGCCTTGAGCATCGCTTCGCGTAGCGCGTTTCGCGTCGCATCGAACTCGAGGGAGGTTGCGGTGTAACGCCATTCCGCGGTGACCGCGGTGCAGAAGAGCCGGTCGCTGGTTTCCTTCAGCGTTGTCAACTCATCCATTATGTAGCCCTCAAAGCCCGAGTCCGCCGTCTTCATGACGACGAGATTTCTGAAGCCCGAGAGGATGCTGAAGCTTCCCTTCTGCGCGCGCGAGACCGTCGTTGTCTGCTGCTCGCCGGAGCCGCGCATAAACGAGGTGGGATGCGGCTTGCCGTCCACGGTCAGGCGCTTCCACATCGTGCTCTCGATCGCGACCGACGCGGAGGATACCTGCGGGTTGCGGCCGAGCAGGAAGTCGATGAGTTCCTTCGCGAAGTGCTCCATCGACGTTGCGGCGGAGTTGCGCGCCACGGAGTAGACGGTGTTCTTCATGGTGTCGGTCGGCAGGATTTTGCTGTTGTCGCCGTCGTAGTGCGCCGAGTCGAAGTCGCCCGTGAGCAGCACCTGCACGGTCCACTCGCGCAGACTGTTGCCTTCAGGGCTGCGCGTTACCTTCATCAGGCGGACGCGAGATTTGCCATAACGATTTTCAGCGAGTTCGATCATTCGTTCTCTTTCCTGTTACAAAATTGCGACAGTTCAGCTTCCGCGATACGTTGTGTAACCATTTGCGGTCAGTAATAACGGAATGTGATAGTGCTGCGCGGAATCGCGCACTTCGAAGGCGATTTCGACGTAAGGATAGAGACCGGCGAGATGCTGCGAGTGGTAGTAAGCGCTGGTTTCGAATCGTATGCGGTAGAGGCCGGCTTCGAGCGCCCCGGTTTCCGGTAGAAGTTGGCGGCATCGCCCGTCGGCGTCGGTGTGGTGCTCGGAGAGAACGCGCCATTCGTGTTGCTGCCAGCACGCGAGCGAGACCGGGACGTCCGCGGCCGGACGGCCAAGCGCGGTATCGAGGATGTGCGTCGAGATGCCCATTGCTAATTCACTCCCAGCCACCGGCGAAGGCGAAGTTGCGTGATCTGGCGCTGCTGTTCGGCGGCTTCGAGCATCTCAGCGGCCGCATCATTCTGGAGGCGGGTGTTGAGGATTGCGAGGATCTCCGCGGCGCTTTTGCCCGAGGCGCACACGATGAAGATGCGCCCGAATCTCTCTTCATACTGACGGTTTCCCTCGGCCAGGGCAAGCTTGATCGCGTCCTCATCCGACATCGCCGAACTCTGCTCTTCGGAAGACCATGCGAGCGATTCGGCAGTAGCTGCGCGCGCGTGCTGCTGGCCGATGCGCGGATGGGAATCGAAGGCCTCGCACCATGCCGGCTCGGCCAGTGCTGTCCAGACCTGGTCGGACGCTTCGAGCAACTGTTGTGCGTCAGAGAACGGCCTGCGTGCTGCCAGGAAGTTCGCCCAGTCTCGCGAGGCGCAACACGGCAGGATTTCGCGCGCCGCTGATTCCGCGTCGAGTTCGTTCCAATGAGCGAGGACTGCAGTCTGGGTGGTCGTCATGGCCAGATTGTCTAGCATAGCCTGAGTTCCCTGCCCCGCGCGCCTGACGTGAACTCGCCAGCCCGATAGATGGGCTCGCCACGCAGGTATGTCGCCTCGACGACACCCCGGAGCGTCTCGCCGAGGTAGGGCGAGATCGCGTGGCGATAGTGGAGGCGGTCCGGAGTTGCGACGAACTCGGCCTCCGGATCGAAGACTACGAAATTCGCCTCGCGTCCGGGTTTGAGCTCGCCGGCACGGTTGCCGATCCCCGCGAGCGTCGATGGCGCAGAGGACATCCACTGCGCTATGGCCTCGAGCGAAAAGCCGCGCTGCGCAGCGTCGGTCCACACGACTGGCAGCGCTACAGAGAGGCTCGCAATGCCACCCCATGCAACGTCGAAGCGGCCTTGTTCCAGACGCTTCATCCCGGGCGGGCATGGGGAGTGGTCGGTGACGACGAGGTCGATGATGCCGGCGCGCAATCCTTGCCAGAGCGCGGCGCGATTGCCGCGGCTGCGGATGGGCGGCGCGCATTTGAGCAGGGTGGCGCCATCGGAGATCTCCTCCGCGGCGAAGTGCAGATAGTGCGGACAGGTCTCGACGGTGATAGGCAGGCCATCGGCTCGCGCGGCCTGCAGTTCGCGCAACGCCTGTGCGGTGGAGAGGTGCACGATGTGCAGGCGGAAGCGGTACTGGCGGCAGAGCTGGATCATCAAGCGGATGGCCTGGAGCTCTGCCTCGTCGGGACGGGACGCGAGGTAGGTCGCGTAGCTGCGCCAGTCCGCGTCGCCGAGAGTTGCGACTGCGGCGTCGATCGGGCCGGCCAGTTCTGCATGCACCAGCAGCGGCAGTCCGGATTCGGCGATC
>DASWCA010000346.1:0-19133 GCA_036390355.1 Acidobacteriaceae bacterium | reverse complement strand
CTCGGCCCCTTATTAGCTGTCTCGATTCCCTGCCTGCGATTTTCGCGCACGGCTGCCACCCTCGCTTCTACCCTGAAGGTTGAGAAGCCCGGGTTAGATGCACTGCCATTGCCGTGCGAGCACCAGGGTTCTCCAAGCCGTTCGAATGAAGGGGAAACGCCATGAGAATTGCGAATCGATTCGAGAGAGTCAAGCCGGTCACGAACGTCCCGAACGCGGCGGCCGCAGGAATCGTCTTCATGACCGCCGCGTGCCTGCTTGCCGCGACGCCAGGATTCGCGCAAGATCAGCGCACGGGCGTCTCGCGTCCACCCGAGGTCATCAACGCGGATCCCGTTGACCAGGCGACTCCGCCGGCGAAGCCATCCGCTGCCATTCCCATGCCGAAGACCTCCTCAGAGACGGTGTACGGCCCCTACGTGCCCTATCGCGGCCCGGGCCAAAGCGCTGCCGCAACGCCCTCCACGGACTCCACACCGTTCGATCCGGATGCGAACATCGTGACCGAAACCACCGCAGGCAGAGCGGACCGGCGTCTGCTCACTGCAGATGCAGCGTCAAAGTCCAACCCTGACGCGGGCATCGTGACCCATGTCCCGCTTCGCCCGGGCGAGATCCCCGACGGCACGCTGGTGAAGGTCAAGCTGCACGAGATGCTCTCCACCATGACGACTACGCCCGGCACGAAGTTCACCGCCGAGGTGACCGAACCGGTAATGCGCGAAGGCAAGGTCATCGTGCCCGTAGGCTCGCTGCTCGAAGGCCGCGTCACCTGGGTGCGCGGAGGCAAGAGGATCGGCGGACCGGCGGCGATTCATCTTGAGCCTCGCTCCATCACGCTCCCGGACGGCGCAATCTATATGCTGCGGGCGCAGGTCATCGACACGAATAGCTGGGAGAACACCAAGGTCGACAGCGAAGGCACGATCATGCGGAGCGAGAACACCAAGCGCAACGTTGGCGTGATGTCGCTTACGACCGGCGGAGGCATGGCCGCGGGTGCGATGATGGGCGGAGTTCCCGGCGCACTCATCGGAGCCGGCGTCGGCGCAGGCGTCAGCACAGTGGTGTGGCTGAAGCAGGATCGCCAGGCCGAACTGCCGAAGGACCTCGGCATCGTCTTCAGCCTGACCGAGCCGATGAGCACTACGCCGATGAGTGCGGCGGCCGCACCGGTAAAGGTGACCGCACCCGGCGGCGAATAATCGAACGAATCTAGTCGCGGACTTGTGCGAGCAGGCGCTTCCTGTTCTTCTGGTTGCGCCTGTAGCTTTTTTTGAGGTCCTCGAGGATGCGCTCGAAGTCGCTATGGCCGCTCAGATTGCGCCAGGCTGGATTTTTCGAAAACCATGGATAGTTCTCGTTGCCCAGATAAATCGCACGACGCAGCCAGTGCAGCGCCTCGGACTCATCACCGTCCACCGCGAAGTAAGTCGCAAGCCGGTAGGCCATCTCGCCGTCCGCCTCGGCGGCCGCAAGCGTCTCTTCCAGAATGAAGCTCGCGGCCTTGGCGCGATCTCCTAGCTGGACGTAGCACAGCGCGATCGTCGGGAAGACGATGCGCAAGGACGCCTCATCCGAGACGACGCTCTCCAGCGTCTCAACTGCGCGGCCCAGGTCGCCAAGACGCATTTGCTGATAGCCCAGCGATATTCGCAGCAGCGGTTGGCGCGGCTCCAGCGTCAGTCCTTTTTCGATTTCGTCACCCGCAAGCTCGAGCTGGTTCTGATACTGATACACACGCGCACGATGGTTGTAGATGATGGCGGCGTTGGCCGGGTTGAGCCGCAGGGACGTGTTGAACTGATCCAGCGCCTCCTCGTAGAGGCCGTCGATGCGTAGCGTCAGTCCGGCAACCAGGTGGACGTTCCAATCGTTCGCAGCGGATTGGAGAAGCTGTTCGATGCCGTGGCGCGCAGACTCTTTCTCACCGCGTGACAGCAGCATGTAGACGCGGTAGAGGTTCGCCTCGACGGAGCCCGGATCGAGCTGCAGTGCCTTGTCGAACGCGCGCCGGGCTTCGAGCACATGCATCTGCCCGCCGAGTCCGTGCCGCGCGTACTGAAGATGCGTAATGCCCAGCCCGGACCATCCCGGCGCGTAATCCGCATTCTGCTGAACGACGCTCTCAAAGAGGCCGCGGGCGCGGTTGAGGTCGTCGAGCGAACCGGTGCGCGACATGAACGACGACAGCACCGCGCGCGCCTGCAGATACTCCTCCGACAAATCCTGGCTCAGCGAGGACGATGTATCGCGTGTGCCGTCCGGAGAGGTAGCCGTGTTCTGAAGGTCGCCGAACCCCTGAAGTGTGGAGAACACCTCGTTGCATATCTCGGTCTGCACGCTGATCAGGTCGAAGGAGGCCACGTTGATCGAACCGCCCGCGCGCACCGACTGCGATGGAATATCGAGCAACTGCCAGTTCAGGTCGAAGCCCGCGTCGGAGCGCATGAAGTTGCCGGCGAGCACGAATCGCACCAGCAACTTTTTGCCGATCGAGAGTGGATCGAGTTGCTGCGCCGGAATGGTCATTAGCGAACTGGATGGCCGCACGACCAGCGAAGTCATGCGAGCCAGCCGCGCGGCGATGGCGTCGGCAAGCGCGTAGCCGTAGAGCGGCGAAGGCACTGTCTCGGCATCGGTCCCGGCAGCGTTGCCAAAGTTGATGAACGGCAGCACGACAATGGAATTCTGCTTGGCGGTCGCGGTCGCGCCGGACTCGCGAAAACGCTCCGCAAGCATGGAGAGGATGCCGGTCGCGCGCTTCTCTTCCTCAGGCGTTTCAAGCTCCAGCCGGCCCTGCGCGGGCAGTTGCGAGATGGAATCGCCGGGCATGCCAACCGAGTCGAGTTGCAGGGCCTTCATGATGGTCCGCAGCCCCTCGCGCACGTCGGCAGCGGAGGCGAAGCGGGCCGACGGCTGCTTCTCCAGGCAGCGCAGGATCACCGATTCGAGCTCAACCGGCAGTTCCGGCACGATCTCGCGAAGGTTGGGCGGGTCAGCAAACTGGGTCGCGCGGATGGTCTGAAACTCCGGCGCGTCGGGCCGGTGGAAGGGGTGACGTCCACTGGCGAGTTCGTACAGGATCAGCCCCAGCGCAAAAACGTCGGACTGAACGGACGAGCGGCCGGTAACGAACTGTTCCGGCGCCATGTAGGCGATGGTTCCGCCACGCGCCGTGTAGGTGGCCTCGGGACTCGGGGGTACGCGCCGTCCCGGGGTGGATGGATCAAAGTCCGCCTCGTCCGGATTGAGCCTGCGCGCCAGGCCGAAGTCGAGAATCTTGATCAGGCCGCCGTCGGTGAGCATGACGTTGGCCGGCTTCAGGTCGCGATGGAAGATGCCAAGCTGGTGCGCGGCAGAAAGTCCATCGGCAATCTGAATGCCCGCCGAAAGCACCAGTTGTACGCTGGCAGGTCCCTCGGCAATCACCTTGTCCAGCGATTTGCCCGGGATGTATTGCATCACGATGTAAGCTTCATCTTCGCCGCCGGTATCCGATGGCGCCTCGCCAACTTCGTAGATGGCGCAGACGTTGGGATGATCGATGGCCGAAGCCAGGCGCGCCTCGCGAAGTTGCGTGGCACGAACCTGCTCCAGCGAGAGCGAGCCGCGCTTGAGAAGTTTGAGCACGACCGGGCGCTGCAACAGTGTGTCCGTTGCCAGGTACACAACTCCCGATCCACCTGCGCCGATCTTGCGCATGAATTCGTAATGACCAATTGTGCGGCGCTTCATACATTGATTATCGCAAGGTTAGGCGTTTGAAAGTCGTGCACAGCGCATCCTAGATTTTGCGTATGCCAGATAATTCCCGCCGCGCTGATGCCGTCCTGAGTTGGACTCCGCTGCTGGCGGGCGTTTTGAACAGCTACGGCCCCATCGCTTTTAACTACGGCTTCGCTCTCTACTTCCTCGATTATCGCCATGGATTCGTGAAGCGAGGCCTGATTGGCGAACTCTTCTCAAGCCTCGGCTTCATGTCGCGCGGAACTCTGGTCGCCATCGAATACATCTTTCTTGGCGTCGCGTTTGCGCTGACGTATCTCGTGTTCCGCCCCGTACTTTTCGGATCCTCATCGGAGCGCAGGCTCGCAGCGGCACTGCTCAGCGCGCCTGCACTGCTGCCTCATCTGGGATACCTCTTCGCCCAGCCTGACGTTGTGCTCTACATACTGCTGCTTGGGTGCTTTACTGTTTTTGTTCGCGCCAGGCCTGCCGTTGCGGCGATCGTATCCTGCCTGTTGAGCTGCGTTGCTCTGCTTGCGCACGAAGCATTCTGCCTGATGTTCTACCCCTTGATCCTCGCGATGCTGCTTTACCTGTGTGCGAGACGTCGGCTAGCGTGGCTGGTTGGTGCAGCCCATCTGCTTATAGTCGGTGCTGTCTTCGTGGCCGTGATTCACTGGGGCACACTGAAGATCTCTCCCGATGCCCTGCTGCTGGAGGCTCAGGCGCATACGAACGTCGGGATTCAGCGGCAACTTTACGACGTCATGGCGTCAAACCTGCAGCAGCAATGGGCGCTGGTCCACCGAATGTACACCCCGGGCGTGATTCGTATTCTGGTGCTGACGTTATTTCTAACCGCGCCGTATCTGATTCTTCTCGCCCGCTTGCTACGAGGAACCATGCGCGCGGCGGGATTGGGCTCCCTCCAGCAAAATTCGACGGCGGTCCTCTTCGTGTCGCCTTTGCTGCTCTGCGCATTGGGTCACGACACCACGCGCTGGATCGGCGCAATGTGCATCGATGCCACTTTTTTTCTGCTGTACCTCTACCTGACCGAACCACCCGGCAGCGCTGTACGCAAGGTCCTGCAGGACTGGGCGAACGGGACGTCGTTCGTACCGTGGCTCGCTTACCTGCTTGCGGTTGGCCCATACGGGGCAACTGGCCTGCGCGCGGCAGATCAGATCGTGTCAGCCTTGTATGGCCCGTAAGCCGGACCGGGCTATTCGTGGAGCAGGCGCGCCTGCAGCAGCGAGCGGAGTTCGTTCGCCTGAGAAGTGGTCAGATGGTCCTTCGGGATGGGCAGAAATCCGTAGTTTGCCGTCTTTAACAGAACGAATGAATTGGCATCCTCGGCAAAAGTGGAATAGATCTGCCAGCTTGTCCGCGAGACTCCCTGGCTGGTCGAAGCGCGAAGGCCGATGCCGTCGACGTCGAGGGTTTGCAGGAGATGCATGTCTCTCATCCTCTCGTATTCCTGCCGGAATTTCTTCCGCCGCAGGAAGAGGAATGCCATGAGGATAGGGAGGATTCCGAGCGCGAGCAGAAGGTCGGTCGAGTCAAACTCGACGTTGGCAGCGCTGGGAATCAGGGCGGCCGCAATCCAGACGATGGCGAACGCATATGGACTGTAATACTCGAGGCGCGACAATCTCGACCGCTTCTTCAGTTCAAGCGTGGCGGCGTTGCGGTAGTCACGTTCGTTGATTCGATACTTGATCTGCATAATTTAGTGTCTCGGCTTGACCGCGGGATCGCGCTCCCATGGCCTTGGGGTGACCGGGTCGTCCTGCCACTTCTTCCGACGGCCCACAAAAAACATAATTGCCCCGAAGACGAACATGATTCCGCCCCAGGTCAGATTCAAATTCACTCCCAGGGACTTCTCGTAGAGTGCGGTATCGCCGTGCGTAAACACTCCAAAGACGCTCATGATGCCGCCGATAATCAGAAAGATCAGTCCGAGGGGGATGCGGATGTCGAGTCCCATAGTGCTCCAGTCTATTTCTCAGTGCTCGACTGTTTGAGCCTGATTGTTGCATACCGGTTGATGTTTATTCGTGGTTGAAAAGGGGTATTGACTTCCACTTAAGTGGAACCCCGACAACCGCCTAGGCGAAGATGACGTTGAGGATGATAGCCATGAGCAGCACTGCGATGGCCAGCGTCGAGGGCTTCTGGTACCACTCCAGATGGGTTTCGACGGGCTTGGGCGTGAGGGAGTAGACCAGGCCGACGAGTTCCGGCTCGGGGCGCGGCGCAGACATCATGGAAACAGCGATAGTAACCAGCAGGTTAATGGTGAAGGCGAAGATGGCAGTCCAGAAGTTCTGAGCCATGTCGCTGGGGTAGTGGTGGACGACGTGAATCCAGCCGCCATGAATGCCGGGGGCAGCGGCATTGGGGATGGTGAGGCCGTGGTGGACCAGGGCCGCGCCGGTGCCGGCAAGCAGGCCGGTAAACGCTCCATGGCCTGTCGTCCGCTTCCAGAACATACCCAGCAGAAACGTGGCGAACAGCGGCGCATTGACCACCGAAAAGACCAGCTGCAGCGCGTCCATGATGTTGTTGAAGCTGGTGACGGCGTAGGCCGCGCCAATCGACAACACGATGCCGCCGACGGTAGCCATTCGGCCCATCCAGAGATAGTGCGCGTCCGAGCCTTTCTTGTTGATGTAGGCCTGATAAATATCGTAGGTCCACACCGTATTGAATGCGGTGACATTGCCGGCCATGCCGGACATGAAGCTGGCCAGAAGCGCGGTCAGCCCAAGGCCGAGGATTCCCGTGGGAAAGTAGCGCAGCAACAACGTCGGAATAGCGAGCGTGTAGTCATAGACGGGAATGCCGTTCGAGTCGACGATAGGCAGGCCGGTAATGGCGTCCATCTTCTGCGGGATAATGCCGTGCGGATGCGCTTCGTCGAGCGGAATGGGGTTGCCCTGGGCGTCGACGGTGGCGTACGCGGCTGGGCTGTTGGCGCCCATGTGCGTGGTCACGCTGACCGCGATCAGGCCGGGCAGGATGACCAGGAATGGGATGAACATCTTCGGAATAGCGGCGATGAGGGGAACGCGGCGCGCGGAGACCTCGGAATCTGCGGCCATGGCGCGCTGAATGACGAGGAAGTCTGTACACCAGTATCCAAAGCTGAGAACAAAACCGAGCCCCATGGCCAGGCCCACCCATTCGACGCCCAGAGTATTGGTGGATGCGTGGGCCATGCCGCGCCACGAGTGGGTCATTGCCGCAGGAAGAGTCTGCTTGATGCCCTGCCAGCCGCCAACATTACGCAGGCCGATCCAGACCAGAGGCACAAAGCCCGCAACGATGAGGAAGAATTGCAGAACCTCGTTGTAGATTGCGCTTGTGAGGCCGCCGAGAAAGATGTACAGAAGCACGATCAGCGCGGAGAGCACGATGGAGACGTGGAAGACGTAAGCGTCCGGAAGGATGCCTTTGAACAGTCCGAGTGTCTGGATCAACAGCGCCATGGCGTACATCGAGATGCCGGAGGAGAACACGGTCATGAAGGCGAAGGAGAAGGCGTTCACAGCGCGTGTCTTCTCATCGAAACGCAGGCGCAGATACTCCGGCACCGAGCGCGCCTTCGATCCGTAGTAGAACGGCATCATGAAAATGGCAACGAAGCACATCGCCGGGATGGCGCCGATCCAGTAAAAATGGCTGGTGACGATGCCATACTTGGCGCCCGAGGCGCCCATGCCGATTACTTCCTGCGCGCCCATATTGGCCGAGATGAAGGCCAGTCCGCACACCCACGCCGGGATCGACCGCCCCGCCAGGAAGAAGTCGTTTGAAGTGCGCATGTAACGCTTCAGTGCGAAGCCGATGCCCAAGACGAAGGCGAAGTAGACCAGCATGATCAGCCAGTCGATATAAGTAAGATTCACTGTGAGCTATCCTTGACCACCGGTTGGGAGTGCGCTTTACTAATTCGATTGAGTTTCTCGGGGCAACTCTAAACGTTTGAACCTCATCAGTCCAGCCCGGAATAGAAGCCCGAACAAATGCCATCCCAGAATAACCGCCGGTTCGGGCAAACGCCTATGAGAACTCCTGCATCCAATTGTCTAGTGCGCAGCAGGGGTTCGCGGCCGAAGCTTGGTCCCTATCGGTTACACGCGAATCCTGGTTGGCGAGCAGGTAAATTACATGATGCAGGACTATAAGCAAATGACCCTTGACAATGTCTCCGCTCTGCTCTTGATTGACGACAATGCGATACAGGCAGCAACCCGTCAGACCATTCTCAAGCGGGCTGGCTACTTCGTCATCGCAGCGCTGAATCCTCTTCGTGCCTTGCAACAGTTTCACGACCGCGAATTTCCCGCGGAAATCTCCGCAGTCATCACCGACCACATCATGCCCGGCATGAATGGCTCGGAATTCGTTCGCGAATTGCGGAAGACAGAGCCCGACCTCCCGGTGATGGTGATCAGCGGCCTGGAAGAGGCTGAGTCGGAATATGCCGGCATGCATGTGCGATTCCTGCTCAAACCGCTATCGCCCGATCTGCTGCTCGCGAACCTACGCGATGTGCTGGATCAGGAGCAGGAGCACGAGCACGAGGGCGCTGCCTAGCTCCGAAGCCTGGAAACGTGTCGCGTGACCGGGGTCCCTGTGACATGGGTCACAGACCATTCCTCCCTCATATCTGAGAGAATGGCTATGCGATGCATCCACACCCCATGCCCGAGTTCGGCAGCTTCAGTCTGCTCTTGGCCCTCATTCTCACCGCGTACAACTTCGTTATAGGCGGCTTCGCGCTCTGGGGCGGATCGGCCGGCGGCCTCCGCATGACCAGGGTTCCCGAAGCCTCTTGGAACCGTCTCGGAGAGACCGCGCGCCGTGCCGGAGTCGCCAGTTTTGTTGCGCTTTGCTGCGCCGCGTTCGCGCTGGTCTGGGCCGCCTTCACCGACGACTTTTCTGTCGACTACATCCGCGCCCACAGCAACATCGCGCTGAACCCTGCCTACAAGTTCGCCGCACTTTGGAGTGGCCAGGAGGGCTCGCTCCTGCTTTGGGCGTGGCTGCTCAGTGCCTACGGCTTCGTCCTGCGCATGCGCCACCGCGTGGACGTTCGCCTGACCGGGTTTGCTTCGGTCATCATGGCCGCCATCCAGGTCTTCTTTCTTCTGCTGCTGACAATCGGCGCGCCGCCGTTCTCCATTGCACCCGGACCGATCGCCACCGACGGCGCCGGCCTCAATCCCTTGCTCCAGTACCCGGAGATGGTGATGCATCCGCCGTTGCTCTATCTCGGCTACGTCGGCTTCTCCGTCCCGTTCGCCTTTGCCCTGGGCGCGTTGATGATGCGCTATCCAGGGGAGAAGTGGATTCACATCACTCGCCGCTGGACCATGGTCACCTGGCTCTTCCTCACCGTTGGCATCTTCATGGGTGCGCACTGGGCCTACTCGGTCCTCGGCTGGGGCGGCTACTGGGGCTGGGACCCCGTAGAGAACGCCTCGCTCATGCCCTGGCTCACCGGAACCGCTTTCCTGCACTCCGTCATGATGCAGGAGAAGCGCGGCATGATGAAGAACTGGAACGTCTGGCTCATCTTCTCCACGTTCATGCTGACGATCCTGGGCACGCTGCTCACTCGCTCCGGCGCTGTAAGCTCCGTCCATGCCTTCGCCCAGTCCGCCATCGGAACGTGGTTCTACACCTTCATCCTGATCGCTTTCGCGGTCTGCCTGTTCGTCTTCTTCTTCCAGCGCGACCACCTCAAATCCGAGAACAAACTCGAGTCGCTGGTCAGCCGCGAATCCAGCTTCCTGTTCAACAACATGATCCTGCTCGCGGCCTGCTTCACGGTGCTCTGGGGCACGCTCTTTCCAGTGCTCAGCGAGTACGTCCAGGGTTCGAAAGTCACGGTCGGCGCGCCATTCTACTACCGCGTGAACATCCCCATCGGACTGTTCCTGCTCTTCCTCACCGGTATCGGCCCGCTGCTCGCGTGGCGATCGACAACGCTGCGGTCCATCCGCCGCAACTTCATCTTGCCATCTATCGCCATAGCGGCAACGGCGATCGCGCTGATGATCGCCGGCGTCCGCCCGTGGAACGATGGCGACGACATGCAGTCGACACTCTTCTCGCTGATGGCATTCAGCCTCTCCGCCGGAGTCATCACCGCAATCGTCGAAGAGTTCCTCCGCGGAGCATCGGTTGTGCGGACGCAGACTGGAAAGAATCTGCTCGCCGCGACCGTCCTCCTCATCCGGCGCAATACTCGGCGCTACGGCGGATACATCATCCACTTCGGCATCGTTGTCATGTTCATCGGTATCGCCGGCGGCGCATTCAACCAGGCCCGCGAGATGGAGATGGCCAAGGACAGCAGCATCGACATTGGTCCTTACCACCTCGTCAGCACCGGCATGACCCAGGACTCCAAAGCGGAGTACGACACCAGCTACTCCGTGCTGAATGTCTTCCGAAGCGGCAAATTCGTCACGCAGCTCGCACCCGAGAAGCGCGTCTACTTCGCCGGCACCGATCACGAGCAGGCATCCACCATCGTCGCGCTTCACTCCACCGCGCAGTCGGACCTCTACACGGTGTTCGAAGGAACCAATCCCGACAGCGGCCTGCCCATCATCAAAGCATTCCTCAATCCGCTGATCGCGTGGATCTGGATTGGCGTCATCATCGTGGTCGCCGGCACCTTCATCGCGCTTGCCCCCAACCTGGTGCGCTCGCCGGTCCGTCAGCGTCAGGAATATCTGGCTCCGGTCAGTGGTCCCAAAGCTCCGGCACTCGGCGCAACCGGCGTTCTCGCAAAGGCACCTCATGTTTAGGCGCACACAATTCTGGCGCGGACCTTTGTTCTGGGCGCGGACACTTCAGATCGCGCTGCTCTGTATCGTGACGACTGTCATGCTGGGCGCGGGAAGATCGCGCTTCGACAAGCTCGGCCACGAGATGATCTGCTCCTGCGGATGCGGACAGGTGCTGCTCGAATGCAACCATGTCAGTTGCCCCTCCTCTCCGGTCATGATCTCGGAGTTGCACGCCCAGCTTGAGACAAGCAACACCGACACAATGATCCTCAGCTGGTTCGAAGCGAAGTATGGCGCGACGATCCTCGCCGCCCCAATTCGCGGCGGCTTCGATAACGCCGCCTGGATCGTTCCCATCGCCGTCTTCCTGCTCGCCACCGTAGGGACCTTCGCGGTGGTGTGGGTGTGGAAGCGCAGAGCGCTCTCGCTGGCAGGCGCAGTTCCGCCACCTGCCATCGACAACTTCCCCACCGGCCAATCGACGCCACAGGACGCGGCCCTGCGCGAGCGCATTCGCCGCGAAACGGAGTACTGAAATGAGTCCCAGTTTCCTGGCCAGCATCGTCCTCACCGTCGCGCTCTTCGCGTTCATCTTCTGGCCCGAGCGCAATCCCTTCGTGCAAGCCGACAAGACCCGCGTCGACTATCTCCGTGAGCGCAAGGAGGCCATCTACGAGAACCTCCGCGATCTCAACTTCGAGTACCTCGCCGGCAAATATCCCGAGGCCGACTACAACGAACAGCGCCGCGCCCTCGAAGATGAAGCCGCGGCCGCCATCGCCGAGATGGAAGCCCTGACCGCCCGCGGGATGAAGAGTGGCCGCGCCAGAATTTGAGAAGTGAACAATTCAGCCGCATCCCCAATCTAACGATTGAGAACTGGACCAACTAGCCCGTGCTTATCTCGAAAAGAACGCTTCGTACTCTCCTGCCGTCCTTCTGCGTCACCCTCTGCGCCACGGCCGCGCTGGCCGCTTCCATCTCCGGTGTTGTCACCAACCGCACCACGGGGAAGCCCTCCGCTGGCGACACCATCGGGGTCATCAACACCGCGCAGAGCATGGATGAGATCGCCAAGGTCACCTCCGATGCCAGCGGCAACTTCCGTGTCAATGCGCCCGACGGCGGCCAGATTCTGTTGCACGTCAACCACGCGGGAGCCGAGTACTTCAAGAGCGTTCCGCCGCGCACCTCGAACGTCGACATCGACGTCTACGACTCTGCCGCGAAGATCGACGGCATTACCGGCGAGGCCCTCGTGCTCCGCGCCGAGACCGATCCCACGGGCAAGACTCTTACGCTCGCCGAAAATTTCTTTGTGCAGAACACTTCTGCTCCGGCGCGCACCGAATACGGCGGCAACACCTTCGATTTCTATCTCCCCAAGGGAGCCATAATCTCGCAGTCGCTCGCCAGCGCGCCTAACGGTCTGCCCACCAACACCCCGGTCAAGACAGTCGACGCCGCCACAGGCCACTACTCCTTCACCTTCCCCATCCGTCCCGGTGAAACCCGCTTCCAGGTCGCCTATACCCTGCCCTACAGCGGCAAGCTCCCCTTTTCGATCAAGCTCTCCGTCCCGACGGGCGATGTCGCCGTCATGCTGCCGAAATCCATGCAGTTCCAGGGCGCCCCGGCATTTCAGCCCCTCAACACCGACACAGCAGGCCCCAACTCGCAGAGCTTCGACGCGCATCAACCTCCCTTCGCGCAGCCGGTCCAGTTCACCATCGCCGGCACTGGCCAGCTTCCCGAAACTCCGGAGCCGGCACAAGGCGGCGGCGACCAGTCCGGCAACGCTGGCCAGACGGCGCAGGCCTCTGGTGGCTCGCGCCCTGGCGGCGGACTCGGCGCACCGATGGATCCAGGCGATTCGAACGACCCCTGGGGCAAGTACAAGTGGTGGATTCTCAGCGCGCTAGGGTTGGCTCTCGTGATCGGCGCGGCGTTGATGCTGAAGCGCACTCCCCTGCCTGCCGATGGCGGACTTGCTCCCGTACCGTACGCGTATGACCAGGCGCCCAGTTCGGCTGAGTCGTTCGTTCAGGGAGCGACTGCCCCGCCGGTTGCGAGCGCAGCCTCAGGCCCAGGTTCGCTGCTCTCCGCGTTAAAGGATGAGCTGTTTGAATTGGAGACGGACCGTCTCGCCGGCAGGTTGACGGATGCCCAATACGCCGAGCACAAAGCGGCGTTTGACGTCGTCCTCCGGCGCGCTCTTGCTCGCATCGAAGCCGCCCCTGCAGCGTCTAATGAGTGATGCGGCATGCGCGGCTGCAACAGACAGCCGCATGCCGGATAGGCGATAGAACTCCATGAACACCTTCAAATCGACGTTTCTGCTGGTAGCGCTGATGCTGGTTCTCGTCCTCGTGGGAGAACGCATCGGCGGACAGAACGGCATGATTCTTGCCTTCGTGATTTCGGTCGCGATGAACTTTACCGCGTACTTCTACTCCGACAAAATCGCGCTCGCAATGTACCGGGCGCAACCTGTCACGCGCGAGCAGCTTCCCCGCGCGTACGAAGTCGTCGAGCGCCTGACCGCGAAACAGGGCCTGCCCATGCCGAAGATCTACGTGCTGCCGACCGAGTCGCCCAACGCCTTTGCGACAGGCCGCAATCCGCAGCACGCATCGGTCGCGGTGACTCATGGAATTCTCGGCCTGCTCGACGATGAGGAGTTGGAAGGCGTCCTCGCCCACGAGCTTGGTCACGTCAAGAATCGCGACATCCTCACCAGCTCCATCGCCGCAACTCTGGCCGGAGCCATTACGCTGATCGCCCGCATGGGCTATTGGGCCTCGATATTCGGCGGCTACGGAGGCCGCGACAGCCGTGAGCGCGGAGGCGGCGGCCTGGGCGCGCTGTTGATGCTGATCGTCGCGCCGATTGCAGCCACTCTGATCCAGCTCGCAATCTCCCGTTCGCGCGAGTACGAGGCCGACGCCACCGGGGCCCACACCACCGGCAATCCGTATGCCCTGGCCCGCGCCCTGCAGAAGCTGGAGAACTATTCCAAGCGCGTACCGCTTGAGGCGTCGCCCTCGACCGCGCATCTGTTCATCATTGCTCCGCTGATCAGCGGCGGCATTGGAAGCCTCTTCTCCACTCATCCGCCGACTAAAGAGCGCATCCGCCGCCTCATCGGCCGCGACCTCGTATAGGTTGTAACCTGTGCAGACACAAGCTTCCGCGAACGATCACTCACCCCAATCAACCTGACAAAGATTTCCGATTATCGCAGACGAAATCCTCGATTTCGTCTAGGATAGGGACTCATGACTGTAATCCTGCGTTCGTTGCGACTGCTGACCATTGTTACCTGGGTCGGCGGCCTGATCTTCTTCGCCTTTGTGCTGGCGCCGATCGCCTTCCATGTGCTCCCATCGACGCACGAGGCAGGCACGGTAGTTGGCGCCACGCTCCAGGTGTTGAACCAGGTAGGGCACGCGAGCGGCTTCGTCTTCCTGCTTGCAACGATCGCCTTCTGGTTCAGGTCAGCGCCGAGTGGCCGCAGGCTCTTAATCGCCGAAGCGCTCCTCGTCGTTCTCATGATCGCGGCTACGATGTATGTCCAAAGCAGCATCATTCCCGCAATGGAGAAAGACAGGGTGGCTGCCGGCGGGGACGTGGACGCAGCGCCCAGAGACAATCCGGCGCGAATGGATTTTGAACGGCTGCATCCCCTGTCGGAAAAGGTCGAAGGCTCCGCCTTGTTTCTCGGAATCGCTGTGGTCATCCTGATGGCGGCCGAACCAGGCTCGCTCCGGCAGGTAGAATCATAGAGACATGAAAACTGGAATTATCGGTCTGCCGCAGGTCGGCAAGACCTCCCTCTTCAAGATCCTTACCAAGGCGAAAACTGAAAGCTTTGGCCACTCCAACCCCCGCGAAGCACACCTCGGCATAGCCAAGGTACCGGACGCTCGCCTCGATAAGCTAGCCATCCAGGCCAACACCCGCAAGACCGTCTACGCAACCGTCGAGTACGCGGACCTAGCCGCCATTGGCGAAGAGGCACTCAAGGAAACCGCATTCCTGCAGAGCCTGCGCAACGTCGACGCCATCATCCACGTGCTGCGCGCCTTCGAAGACGACACTATCCCCCACGTGGGTCCCATCGACCCCCTTCGCGACATCGGCAACGTCGAAATCGATCTGATCGTCAGTGACCTCACCCAGATCGAGAAACGCCTCGAGCGCGTCGCGAAGGACATGAAGAAGGCGAAGACGCCCGAAACTGAGCGCGAACAGGCATTGCTCCTCCGCTGCAAGGCACTAACGGAAGCCGAGAAGCCTCTCCGCGAGATGGAACTCACCAATGAGGAGAAGAAGCTCATCCGGGGTTTCATGTTCCTCTCGCAGAAGCCGATCCTCTACGTCCTCAACATCTCCGAGAGCACCACACTCGGTGCGGACGTCGACGCCGCAGTCGCCAAGTACGGCCTCACCGAAGTCGCCCACCGCCCAAACTCCGGCGCCACCGCCATCTGCGGCAAGGTCGAAGCGGAACTGGCAGAGATGGACGACGAAGAAGCCGCCGAATTCCTCGAAGGCTACGGCCTGACCGAGAGCGGCCTGGTCCGCCTGATCCGAAAGAGTTACGAATTGCTCGGCCTCGCCAGCTTCTTCACTGTCGGCGAAGTAGAGACGCGCGCCTGGACCATCCCCGCCAACTGCCGGGCACAGGAAGCCGCCGGCGCCATCCACTCCGACCTTGAAAAGCATTTCATCCGCGCCGAGACCATCCACTGGGACACGCTCCTCGCGGCCGGCTCCGAGGCCACCGCCCGCTCACAAGGCACGCTCCGGCTTGAGGGCAAGGACTATCCCGTGAAAGATGGCGACGTCCTGAATATTCGCCATAGCGGTTGACACCGCCATGAATTTCACGACAACTCTGCCATCGCGATTCTGGATTGCGCTCAGCCTCGGCCTCTTCGCCGGACTAGCGGACTACCTGGGCGGTTTTCTCCTTGTCCGTCGTTCGCCCTCTGCGCGGGCGCTTCGCTACTTCGTGGCATTGGGAGCGGGCTTTATGCTCTCGGCGGCGCTGCTGGAGATGCTGCCCGAAGCCTTCACCCTCAATATGGCCTGGGCCGCGCCGCTTGTCCTCGCCGGCTACTGTGGAGTGCATCTGCTCGAGCACACTCTGGTTCCCCACTTCCACTTCGGCGAAGAGACGCACGCACACGAATTCCTCTCCAAGAAGAGCAGCTACTCCGTCCTGCTTGGCCTCGCCACCCACACCTTCTTCGATGGCATTGCCATCGGCTCAGGCTTTGTCATCTCTTCGTGGCTCGGATGGATTCTCTTCATCGCCATCTTTCTGCATAAAATCCCCGAAGGGTTCACCGTCGCCAGCGTCATGCTCGCAGGCGGACAGGGTCGCCGCGCCGCGCTCAATTCCGCACTCTTCCTCGGTGCAACCACGGTCGCGGGAGTACTCGCCATCAACCTCGAGCCGACCTGGGTCAAGGCTGGCCTGCCGCTATCGGCTGGTGTGACCATCTACGTCGCCGCAACCGACCTCGTCCCCGAAGTCAACCGCGAGCCCGGCGTTCGCATGGCTCTCGTCTTCTTCGCAGGCGTGCTGCTCTTCTTCCTCCTGAGAATGCTGGAGCCGGGTTAGATTGCCGCATGCGTGCCGCCAAGACACACTTCGAATTCTTCCCCGCAACAGCCGATCGCTGGGCAGATGTCGAAGCTCTTTTCGGTTCCAGGGGCGCCTGCGGAGGTTGCTGGTGCATGACCTGGCGGCTTCCCCGCGCCGAGTTCAACCGGAATAAGGGCGAGAAGAATCGCAAGGCGTTGCACAACCTCATCCGAAAAGGTCCCGCACCCGGCGTGCTGGCCTACGTTGATGGCAATCCCGTGGGCTGGTGCGCGGTCGCGCCGCGCGAAGCCTATCCGGCGCTGGAACGCTCGCGTCTTCTCAAACCAGTCGACGATCAGCCGGTCTGGAGCATCTCCTGCCTGTTCGTCGAGAAGAGCCATCGCCGTCAGGGCCTGAGTGCGCAACTGATCGAGGCAGCGACAAAGTTCGCCAGGTCGGAAGGCGCGCAAATTGTCGAGGGCTATCCACAGGTGGTGGGCGACTCTCTGCCCGACGCGTTTGTCTGGACCGGCCTGGAGCAGAGCTTCGTGAGGGCCGGCTTTACGGAAGTAGCGCGCCGCAGCCCAAAGCGGCCCATCCTTCGCAGTCCAGCCTGAGAAGCACCGGCACTAGTTGGTATGAAGCGGTCGATCCGAGCCGTCATGCTCGAAATCAGCCGCGCATTCAGCGAGAGCCGCCACATCCGGCTTGAACAAGCATGGCTGCGGCGAACTGATCAGGGTCCGAAACACGCGCCACGAATCCGCGACAAGCCGGAAATCGGAGTCGGAACTATCAACGGCGGAGACCGTTCGTATGGGCTGCTCGGCGAGCGGATGGCCGCTGCGGGCAATGTGCGTCAAAACAGACATTTCGTACTCGTAGCGGCTGCCTGGAAGCGCAAGCAGACTCGGCAGAAGCGACGTCGGAAGTCCACGCAGACCAGTCTGAGCATCGCTGAGCGGGACGCCGGTAAAAGCCCGGAAGAGAAACGCCATCATCCGGTTCCCCATCAAAGTGCGCCGCGACGAACTCGCTGTCGCTCCGCCGGAGAATGTCCGCGCGCCCAATATGGCGAGTTGCGGCGCCCTATGCAACGCGCGCGCCACGCGGAGAATGTCGTCCACGCTATGTCGCCCATCCGCATCCGCCGTCACCAGGCCCGTGTAGTGGCGCAGGTGTTCGAGAAAATACCGCATGCCCGTCTTCAGAGCCATGCCCTTGCCCTGGTTTGCGGCATGGCGCAGCACATGCACGCGTGGCTCCCGGGCAATGCGTTCAAAGAGCCGCTGGCGTGTCGGCCCACTGCCGTCATCGACCAGCAAAATCGCGGGTACTCCAAATTCAACCAGGTATTCGAGCAGGTCCTCGAGCACGCTTGTCGGGCGGTAGGCCGGGATCACGATCGCAACCTTTGGCGGTGCATCGCAGTATGGCCGGAAACTCAAATTCACTGACATAGTCAGAGCACCTCAAGGGTGACATTTGCGGAGTGTTGCAAGGCGATCCCCGCGGGGCCGGTCGCAGTGCCCGTGACAGTGAGCGTATAGGTCACTGCCTTGGAGGATTCCGCAGCGCTATTGATCCGATCTCCGCAGCCGGTCACCAGCGATCCAAATAAGATGCAAAATCCTCCCGTCACGGCTAGTCGCAATCGACTTCCGTGATCGCGCCCCCTCAGCCGGGACCGCGCGAATCCGATTGTGGGCAGCAACAAGACTGCCAGCCATACCGTCGCCCCCGCATCCGGCATGCCCGGCCTCGCTCGCTTATCCAGCCCTGCCCGCGGAGTCAGAATCGTCAGGGTAAAGCTCGTAACCCCGCCGCCCGGCGGAAGATACGTCGGGTTCAGCGATGCCGTTGCTCCTGTCGGCACACCCTGCGCCGCCAAAGTAATTGGGCTCGCCAGCGCCGCGCCCGTCATTGCGACCGAGAAATTGAAGGTCGCCGAAGTTCCTGCGGGAATCGACTGCGACGTGGCTCCCGTGGCCGTCAGCGCAAAATCGGACGCCCCGTCCACCACGACATTTGTAACCAATGACGTAGCAGGCAGAAAATTCGCGTCGCCTGAATAAACCGAGGTCAAGCCATGCGTACCCGACGCCATAGCACTCGTCGAAAATGATGCTCCGCCTATGGCCGACAGCGGGACGACCGCCAGCACCGTCGCCCCGTCCCGCAACGTGATGCTTCCCGTCGGCACACCAGACGTCGTGCTGGCTGCACCCATCGTCAAGGTAATGGGAAGCCCTGCGCTCTGGTTGCTCACCGAGGCGGACAGTGTGGCAATCGACGGCGCCTTCGCGATGCTCAAACTCGTCGGCGGCACCACGGAGACCGTATAGTCGCCTGCAGCGCTTCCAGTAAGCGCGGCTGCAATCGGATAAAGTCCCACCGGAGACAGGGCGGCAGCACTCGTCGTGAATACCACGCCAACCTTCCCCGCATCCTGCGCGAGCACGCCGCCAAGCGTACCGCCGAGCGCCGGAATAGCCTGTCCGTAAAGAATCGACGCAGGGTTGGCCACGGCGATCGCAGCAAGCGGCGTTACCGTAATCGCAAGCGAAGGGGATTGCGCCGCGCCATGTCGCGCATCTCCCACATAGACCGCCACAACGCTATGAGTGCCCGCACCCAGCGCAGCCGTACTGAAACTCGCCGAGCCCCCGCTCAACCCCACTGCGCCCAGAGTTGCCACCGTCCCGCCGCTTGTATCCAGAAATGTAACTGTTCCGGTTGCAAGGGTTGTACTGGACAGCGTCGCCGTCACCGTGCCGCTCCCATAGGCACTCACCGACGGCCCGTTCAGCGACAGCGTCCCCGGCGCGGTCATCCCCAGTCCCGCAATCGTGTGGATGTCCGGCCCCGGTGACGGCAGCGCGTCAATCTGCCGCACCCGCTGGTTGCCGCTGTCCGCAAGCGTCACCAGCCCCGCCGGCGAAATTGCAACCGCTCTCGGCGTGTCGAGGCTGGCCGCCACTGCCGGCGCTTCA
>DASWCA010000345.1:0-13451 GCA_036390355.1 Acidobacteriaceae bacterium | reverse complement strand
GCTCGCACCGCGCCCGCAGCCGTTGGAAGTGCTGCTTTATATGGTCGCCGCGGCGGCCGTCCTGCTCAGCATCCAGCCCGCACTCAACCTCTTCTCCCGCCACCAGGCGATGAACCGCAGCTACAACCGCTTCCACCTGGTGAACGCCTATGGAGCCTTCGGACAAGTCGGCCGCGCGCGCTACGAACTCGTCCTCGAAGGCACCGCCGACCGCGTCGTTACGCCGGCGGCCGAGTGGCGCGAGTACGGCTTCAAAGCCAAGCCCGGCGACCCCATGCGCCGTCCTCCGCAGATCGCGCCCTGGCACCTGCGGCTGGACTGGCTGATCTGGTTCATCCCCTTTTCCATCGGCATCACCAGCCACGGCATCCAGGTCCGCGGCTACGACACCTGGTTCGTGCGCTTCATCGAGAAGCTGCTCTCCGGCGATCGCGCGATCCTGAAGCTGATGGGCACAAACCCCTTCCCGGACCAGCCGCCGCAGTTCGTCCGCGCGCTGCTCTACCACTACCGCTACACCGACCCGCAGGAGAAACGCGACACCGGCGCCTGGTGGGTGCGGCGGGAGTTGGGGGTCTACCTGCCTCCGGTTTCACTGGAGGAACTGCGGGAGGGTTGAATGCGCGGTCGGATCAGCCGAGCACTGTAGTAATTGTCTGACGAAGCGCCGATTGATAGGGAGCTTGCAACATGCCCAGATTCCGTTAAGAAGGTTTCTTGATTCCGAAATAGACGGGCATATAATCCGGATTAGACGGGACAGTGTGTGCGAGTTTTTCGCCAGCATTCCAGAAAGGATCGCGGTTCTTGAAGCTTCTCGTTGACGAGAACCTTGCACCGAGGCTCATTGATGGTGCCAGCTTTGCGGAGTAGCAGCGCGCTTTAGCGCGCGGTAAACCCGCCCCTTAGAACCTTGGGCTTCAGCCCCGGGTATCTCCTCAAATCGGCGAAACCATTCGGGTATTGGATCGGCTTCGCCCGGCCGTGCCGCCGAGGAGAACGCACATTTATCTTCCTCGGCTACGAATCCCGCCACTACCGGATTGCGGTGAATGTACGTAACACAGGCGCCGAACGCTTGCTGGTCCGGCACCCACTTATCAAAATGCCCGCGCTCCCATACTTCGAACTTGCTCCTGAGCCGAAACGAAAAACCACCCTTCATAAACTGGATCGCCTTCTCTAACGAGACTTCGGTCGCGGGCGTAATCAATGCATGCACATGGTCGGGCATGACGACGAACGCGTGGAGCGAAAACCGGCCTTGTGCGCGATAGGTACGCAGCGTGTCCACCATCAGCTCTGCATTTCTTTCGACCTGAAATACACGTCGTCTTCCCGCGGTTGAAAAGGTTGTGAAATACGTACGCAATTGCGGAGGGGCCCAGGACATCTCGTGAAGAATACACCTTGGAGCCCGGGGCTAAAGCCCCTCTTGGCGGGTGTCGATTACCGCGCGCTAAAGCGCGCTGCTACTCCGGGGCGTTCCGCCCAAGAGCGCGTGGTAGTTTCGTAAACGACGAGACCATCAGCAGAAGGCCACGATGATTGCACTTGAGCAGCTATAGGAAATGTTTGCAGGAATTCGAGCCCAAACTCCATGGAATGTGGACGGCCCGCTCTTGTGGGGATATTTCTTTACTTCCGCCCGCAAAGAGCCCTTGAAATCGGCAGCGCAGCATCTTTCCGATCTCGGCTACCGCTTCGTCGATGCCCATCAAACGGAGGACGGCTCGGTCTGGGTCCTGCATGTGGAGCGGAGCGAGGTCCACACCCCGCAAACGCTCTACGAACGCAATCAGCAGCTGGACGAGCTAGCAAGCAGCTACGGACTCGATTCTTATGACGGGATGGACGTTGGGCCACTTCCTTCATAGCCTCACCCCCCAGTGCGAAGCGGCAAGCAGAACTGTCGCTGTTGACGCCCAGCGTAAAATTGAAATGTTGCGACATTTTCGCCTGGATTGGAGTTTCCGTTGGCAGACACGATCTTCGATGTAGTAGTGGTGGGCGGCGGCCCCGCTGGATATACCTGTGCCATTCGCGCCTCGCAGTACGGCCTCAAGGCGGCGCTGATCGACGCAAACGACCGCCTCGGCGGCACTTGCCTGCTCTGGGGATGCATTCCCACCAAGGCGATGCTCTTCACCGCCGAGATCTGGGACCACCTGAAGCACGCCGAAAAGTTCGGCATCGACGTCGCCGAGCCGAAGCTCAACTGGAAGAATGTGCTGGCGCGCAAGGACGACGTTATCACCCGCCACACCAAGGGCCTCGACTTCCTGATGAAGAAGAACAAGATCACCACCTTCAAGGGCTTCGGCAAACTGACAGGCCCGGCGAAGGACGGCGTGCACACCATCGACGTAAAGCTCGCCGACGGCAAGTCGCAGACCGTGAAGGCCAAAAAAATCGTCCTCGCGACCGGCTCCGACGCGCGCATGCTGCCGGGCTATAAAGCCGACGAGACCATCCTCACCAACTACGAGATTCTGAAGATCGCCGAGATGCCGAAGTCGCTGGTGGTGATCGGCTCGGGTGCCGTCGGCGTCGAGTTCGCGTCCATCTTTAAGAGCTTCGGCGCCGAGGTGACGATCCTCGAAATGCTGCCGCGCGTCGTGCCGGTGGAAGATGAGGAAATCTCCAAGGAACTGCTGCGGCTGTTCAAGAAGCGCGGCATCGACGTCAGTCTGTCCGTCAAAGACACGAAGATCGAGCTGACTGAGGCAGGCGGCGCAGTCGTCTCGTGGACCGACGCGAACGGCAAGCCACAGTCGAAGTCGGCGGACAAGGTGCTGGTCGCCGTGGGCCGCTCGCCGCGCACCGCCGGCATCCACCTCGAGAAGACGAACATCAAGCCGGACCGCGGCTTCATCATGACCAACGAGTGGATGGAGACGACCGAGCCCGGCGTCTACGCCATCGGCGACATCGTCGGCGGAATGCCGCAACTGGCGCACGTCGGCTCCATGGCCGGCCTCGTTGTCGCGGCCAAACTCGCCGGCAAGTACGCCAAACCGGTCAACCGCCAGCGCATCCCCGGCTGCACCTACACCGACCCGCAGATCGCCAGCGTCGGCCTCACCGAGACGCAGGCGAAGGAGAAGGGCTTCCAGGTGAAGACAGGCAAATTCCCGTTCGTCGGCAACTCCAAGGCGACGATTCTCGACGCGCACGACGGCTTCATCAAGGTGGTCACGGACGCGAAGTACGGCGAAATCCTCGGCGTCCACATCATCGGCCCCTACGCAACGGAGATCATCGCCGAAGCCGTCACCGCGCTCGAACTCGAAGCCACGGTCGAAGAGATGATGTTCACCATCCACGCACATCCGACCGTCGCCGAAGCGCTGCTCGACGGCTTCAGCAGCGTCGAAGGCAAAGCGGTGAATGTGTAGGAGCGGCATGCACAATCCGGCCAACGAGCAAGGAGCGTTGAGAGTGATAGGTGAACGAGCTGTATGCACTTGCCTCTTGGTCGTCGTGGCCTTGGCGGCGATGGGACAGAGCAGGCAAGAGAACCTGAATAAGTGCCGGTCAGCTGATCCTGACACCAAAATTGCTGGATGCACGGTGCTGATCCAAGGAGGGCAGGAAACGCCGGAGAATCTGTCATCCGCCTACGAGATTCGCGGCGTCGCCTACGATGACAAGGGCGATTACGACCACGCCATTCCGGATCTCAGTGAATCGATCCGTCTGAATCCGCGTATGGCAGCTTCGTTCTACAGTCGTGGTATAGCATACAACCGCAAGGGCGAATTCGACCGCGCGATCCAGGACTACAACGAGGCCATTCGTATGGGCCTTAGCTCTGCCCCAGTCTACGAAGCACGCGGCCACGCCTTTAGGAACAAGGGCAGTTACGACCGCGCGATTCAGGATTACAACAATGCAATTCGCCTCGACGCGAACTATGCGGTTGCCTACAACGATCGTGGCGAGTGTTTCTTTCACCAGGGCGATTACGGCGGCGCGCTTCAGGGCTACAACGAAGCGATTCGTCTGAACCCGAATCAACTAATTGCCTACAACAATCGCGGCCTCGTCTACCTTATCCAGAACAGACTGACTGAGGCCATTGCAGACTTCGAGCACACAATTTTTGCCTCACCCTCATCGAACGCGGCGTCTAACGCAGCGCTGTGGCTGGACGTGGCCTCAAAGCGGCAGGGATTCGACGACGCGCACCTGCTTGCGCAGGTAGCTTCGGTTGCGGATTTGTCGAAGTGGCCGGGGCCAGTGTTGAAGCTCGATCTGGGACAGTTAACAGCCGCTGACTTAATGGCGGCCGCGCTCAACGGCGACGCCCGGGTACAGAGCCGTCAGGTTTGCGACGCGAACTACTTCACAGGAGAGGCCGCGCTCTTCCATCATCAACGGACGGCGGCACTGGCGCATCTCAGAGCAGCGCGCGATGGCTGTCCAAAAAGCGACGGGGTGTATGACGCGGCGGCGTTGGAGCTGAAGCGGCTGAACTCATCGGCTGCATCGGTTAAGTAATCAAATACGCAATTGACCTTCCTCCCATAAATATGGGACCCTCTAGAATATGAAGACCACGCTCGAGATTCCCGATCCGATCTTCCGCCGGGCCAAGTCTGTGGCGGCCCAGCGCGGCATTGCCCTGCGGGTCTTCGTGACCGAAGCTGTTGAAGAGAAACTGGCCGCCACCTCCAACAAAGAACAGAAACCCTGGGTTCGGCTGGCGGGTGGTCTGAAGCATCTTCACAAAGAGACGGCGCGCATCAACGGAATCATGAAGCACGAATTCGAGCAGATTGACCCTGGGGACTGGGCGTGATCTGGAGATGATTTTAGACACGAACGCTCTTTCCGCCATAGCCGACGACGACCCGGCGGCGGTCCGGCTCTTCAGCCAGGCGGCAAGTATAGAGTTACCGGCCATCGTTCTCGGCGAATACCGGTTCGGAATCACCCAGTCCCGCCGCCGCAAGGAGTATGAGAAGTGGCTGGAGCAATTGATTGCGGCAACGCGCGTCCTGTCAGTCGATCAGGAAACAGCGGGCCATTACGCTCAGATCCGCTCAGAACTCAAGAAAGCCGGCAACCCCATCCCTTCCAACGATCTTTGGATCGCAGCACTCTTCCGCCAGCACCGGCTCCCCCTCATGAGCCAGGACAATCACTTCGACGCCGTCCAGGGTCTCAAACGAATCCGGTGGCGAGCTTCCTTGACATCATGATGTCTTAAATGAAAGCATCATGATGTGCGAACGACCTTGACCATCGACGACGACGTGGCAAGCCTCCTCGAAAAGGAGATGCGCCGCACCGGCCAGCCTTTGAAGACGACGGTGAATCATCTGCTGCGCTCAGGCCTGCAGCAGGCCGCCGCACCGGTGAAGCCGAAGCCGTTCCGAGTAAAGGCGAGAAGGATCGGTCTCCCGAAGGAATGGACGTCCGGAAGCGTCTCGGAGTTGCTGGAGATGCTGGAAGGCTCCGGGTACAAATGATCGTCGTCGATGCGAACATCCTGCTGTATGCCTACGACGTGGATTCGCCACACTATAAAACCGCAAGCAAGTATTTGGAAAAGATCCTCTCCGCACCCGAGCCGGTAGGGATTCCACTGCAGAGTATCTCCGCGTTCCTTCGTATCTCGACGCAGAAGGGCGCTCTCCGCGCGCCATACACAGTTCAGGAAGCAGTGGCGTTCGTAGAAGAGTGGATTGCGCTTCCGCAGGTCCGCCTGCTGGCGGGAGGAGATCGCCATTGGCCCATATTGAAGCGCATGCTGCTGGAAGGCCACGTGTCAGGCCGAGCCGTTACCGATGCCGAGATCGCCGCCGTGACGATCGAATATGGCGGAGAACTCCAGACCAATGATCGCGGCTTCGCACGGTATCCGGGCCTGCGCTGGCACAATCCCCTGGCAAAGGCGTAATGCCACGATTCACACCCATCCGACGGTCGCGGGCATGGCGGTGAATGTGTGACGGAGGTCTATACTTCCCCTATGCAGAATGAATTCACATCGGTGATCGAACAAGACGGCGATTGGTTCGTTGGCTTCTGCGCGGAGATTCCCGAGGCGAACGGCCAAGGCCGCACCGTGGACGAGTGCCGCGACAACCTCGCTGAGGCAATCGCACTCGTCTTGCAGGACCGCCGCGAGGATGCGCTTCGTGGTCTACCGCCCGAAGCGATCCGGGACGTGGTGCGCGTGGCGTGAAACGTGAGGATTTGCTGCGTCATCTGCGGCTGCACGGATGCTACCTGAAACGCGAAGGCGGGTCGCATTCGCTTTGGCTGAACCCAGCCAACGGAAATATGCAGGCAGTCCCTCGTCATAACGAAGTCGCCGAAATGCTTGCCAAAGGTATCTGCAAACGGCTCGGTCTGCCCGATCCCGCCAAACGCTGAATCGTGTACATCCACCTCCTCCAACTCGGCCGCATCCCTTACGCGGAAGGCCTCGCCATCCAGGCCCGCGTCGTCGCCGCGCGCAAGGCGGGCCTGATTGGCGACACCCTGCTGCTGCTGGAGCATCCGCCGGTCATTACGCTGGGGCGCAACTCCTCCCGCGCCAACGTCCTCGCCTCCGATGAGTGGCTCGCTGCCCGCAACGTCGAGCTGCACGAGATCAACCGCGGCGGCGACGTCACCTATCACGGCCCCGGCCAGCTCGTCGGCTACCCCATCGTCGATCTTCGCGGAGACTTCCCCAACAAGCGTGGCCCGCACCTCGGCCCGGTTGACTTCGTCCGCATGCTCGAAGAAGCCCTCATCCGCACCTGCGCCGACTTCGGCGTCCTCGCCAAGCGCATTCCGAAATGCACGGGTGTCTGGACCTTTGGCGGAGGGGATGTGAGTGCTCAGTGCTCAGTGGTCAGTGGTCAGAAAGAGCAAAAGCCGGGTGCCCCACGTCTCGATTCTGAGACGTGGGATCGCAACCCCACGCCCTCCATGTCCATCTCCGAGAAAAAACTCGCCGCCATCGGCGTACACGTCTCCCTGGGAGTGACCTCACACGGCTTTGCCCTCAACGTAACCACCGACCTCCGCGACTTCGACTGGATCGTCCCCTGCGGCATCACCGACCGCGGCGTGACCAGCCTGGAGCTCGAAGCCGACCCTGCAACCGAGCCCACGATGGAGCGCGCCATCAACGCCACCGCCCGCAACTTCGGCCGCGTCTTCAACCGCCAGATGCTCTGGTGCGAGTCGCTGGAGCAACTTCTCGCGGCGAAAGCAGATCGCATGTGAAGATGGCAGCTGCTTTTTGTGAGCTACATTCGAGGGCCTCGCGCTTGTGCCCTTCGAAGCGACAGTCCGGGGCAAAGCCTTATAATCACAGGGCGAATGCTTGCGCTCAACAGCGCTGAACAATTCTGGAAGGATTCCGATGCCGACTGATGTAGTTATGCCCCAGATGGGCGAATCGATCACCGAAGGTACTCTTACCAAATGGCTTAAGAAGGTGGGCGATACCGTCCAGCGCGACGAGCCGCTGTTCGAGATTTCGACCGACAAGGTCGATGCCGAGATCCCGTCGCCCGCCGCCGGCACACTCAAGGAGATCAAGATCGCCGAGGGCGCGACCGTCCAGATCAATACGGTGGTCGCGGTCATCTCCGACGGCGCGAACGGCACAGCTTCTGCCTCCGCTCCGACTGCGGCCGCAACTCCTGCCGCTCCCGAAGCCCCCGCTGCCGCTGAACCGCCTGCCGCTGCTCCTGAACCGCCTGTCGCCGCATCCGCCGGCTCAGGCCCTGGCACCGACGTCCCCATGCCGCAGATGGGCGAGTCCATCACCGAGGGCACCATCACCAAGTGGCTGAAGCAGGTTGGCGAAACAGTCGAGCGCGACGAGCCGCTGTTCGAGATTTCGACGGACAAAGTCGACGCGGAGATTCCTTCGCCCGCCGCCGGGGTGCTGACCGAGATCAAGTTTCCCGAGGGCTCCACCGTCACCATCAACACCATCGTCGCCGTGATTGGCGGAGGCGCGGGCAAGCCTGCCGCGGCTCCTGCTCCGAAGGCTGCTGCACCCACTCCCGCCGCCGCTGAGCCTGTTGCTGCTGCTCCAGTCTCAGAAACTCCTGCGTCTGCCACATCCGGCGAGCGCCTCCGCTCGTCGCCGCTGGTCCGCAAGATCGCCAAGGACAACAACGTCGACCTTAGCCAGGTCCCCGGCACAGGTTCCGCCGGACGCATTACCAAGTCCGACATCCTCAGCCATCTCGAAAATCCGACAGCCGCCAAGCCCGCCGCAGTGCCGTCTGCTCCCGCGGCCGCAGCAAAGCCCGCCGCGCCCTCACCGATCCCAGGCGAACTGGTCCCCATGACCAAGATGCGTTCCATCATCGCGCGCCGCATGGTCGAGTCCAAGCAGACCAGCCCGCATGTCCACACTGTTTTCAAGGTGGACATGACCCGCATCGTCCGCCTGCGCGAGAAGGAAAAGTCGAAGTACGAGCAGCGCAACGGCGTCAAGCTGACCTACATGCCGTTCATCATGCGCGCCGCAATCGCCGCGCTGCGCAAGCATCCCATCGTCAACGGCTCGGTCGAAGGCGATGCCATCCGCTACAACAAGAGCATCAACATGGGCATCGCGGTGGCACTCGACTGGGGACTCATCGTTCCCGTCATCAAGCAGGCGGAGGAGAAGAACTTCCTCGGCGTTGCCCGCGCCATCGTCGACGTCGCCGAGCGCGCGCGCGGCAAGAAGCTCGCGCCGGACGAAATCTCGGGCGGCACATTCACGCTCACCAACTCGGGCATCTTCGGCGAACAGTTTGGCACGCCCATCATCAACCAGCCGCAGGCTGCGATCCTCGGCATCGGCGGCCTCAACAAGGAGCCCGAGGTCATCACCGACAAGGACGGCAACGACTCCATCGCCATCCGCTCCATCCAGCGCTTCACGCTCGGCTTCGACCACCGCATCGTCGACGGCGCCGACGCCGGCAAGTTCATGTCCGACTTCAAAGCCTACCTGGAGAACTGGAACGAAGACATCGGGTAGTGCCGTGGCCCGTTTCCTCTACCACCCAAGCGCCCGTGCCCCATTCATCGCGGCATTATCGCGATGAGTGGGACCACCGATCCCGCCCGCCTGTCTTCGCCCGATATTCGCTTACAATCAACTCCATGGCCGGCGGTCTGCTGGACTCCGAATACGCCACACCGCGCAAGATCGTCCACGTGGATATGGACGCTTTCTACGCGTCGGTCGAGCAGCGCGACGATCCGGCCCTTCGCGGAAAGCCTGTTGTCGTTGCCTGGAAAGGCAAGCGCTCGGTCGTCTGCGCCGCCTCGTACGAAGCGAGGAAGTTCGGAGTCCGTTCCGCGATGCCCGCCGTCACAGCGGAGCGGCTGTGCCCGCAGGCGATCTTCGTTCCGCCGGACTTTACCCGCTACAAGGCCGCGTCCCGCGCAGCGCGAGAGATCTTCGAGCGCCATACGGACATCATCGAGCCTCTGTCGCTCGACGAAGCCTACCTCGATGTCACCGTGAACAAAACCGGCCTGCCCACTGCGACGAAAGTTGCGATCGCGATCCGCCGGCAGATTCGCGAAGAGCTTTCTCTCACCGCATCCGCGGGCGTCGCGCCGAACAAGTTCCTGGCCAAGATCGCCTCCGACTGGCGCAAGCCTGACGGCCTCTTCGTCATTCAGCCGAAGGACATCGATACCTTTCTGCCGCCGCTCTCCGTCGCTCGCATCCCCGGCGTCGGCAGAGTCACCGAGGCTCGCCTGAAGCAGATCGGCATTCAGACCGTCGGAGACTTACGCGCGTTCGAACTGGCTTCGCTCGAAGCGCAGCTTGGACGCTATGGTGTCCGTCTCTACGAGCTCGCCCGCGGCATCGACCACAATCCCGTCACACCTGACAGGCCCACCAAGTCCATCTCTGCCGAAGACACCTTCGAGCGTGACATTCCGCTCTCCGAAACCGAAGACCTGATCCGGCGCCTCGCGGAGAAGGTCTGGCTCGCATCACGCCGCGAGCCGCGCACCGCGCGAACCGTGGTGCTCAAACTGAAGACGAAAGAGTTCAACATCCATACGCGCAGTTACACGCCTCCGGTGCCTCCGGCATCCTGCGAAGAACTGACAGCGATTGCGCTCTCCCTGTGCGAGCGGGTTGACCTCGGCCCGGAAAGGCTCTTCCGCCTGGTCGGTGTCGGTCTAAGCAACTTCCGTGAGCCTCAACCCGCGGAATCGGCCGCTGAGTTTCCTCGATAACGGATGCTCCTCGATCGAGGGAGCCATGAATTACAAGAACGGCGTTTCTCGGGCTAATCGAACCAGCTTTTGGCGTAACCGCCATAGAGAGGGAGTTGCCCTTTTAGCAATAGGTTGAGAGTGCCTTATTCTCAAACCTAGAGCGAGTCGGTATAGTTGTAGCGATGAAACGATAGAAATATTAGGTGTTGTAGCATATAGAATATCTAATAGTGCTACATTATTAATGTAGAAAGCATGGAATAAGCGAACTATTAGCATCCAAAATATTTATGACTGTTTCCGGTGAGATTCGAAGCAATCGGCGGCTTGTTTTGGCAAAACTGTCTCGCGCAGCCAAGGGGGGCTTAATCTCCGTCCCCGACGCGGCCGAAGCGCTCGACGTTTCAGCAGCCGATGCCGCGATCAGGCTCGCATCCTTAATACGCGGTGGGTGGGCGAGGCGGGTTCGACGTGGTCTTTACATGATTCTGCCGTCTGAGATTGAGCCAGGGCAGGCGTCGGCTCCCGAGGACGCTTGGATTCTCGCGGTTGAGGCATTCGCCCCTTGCTACATCGGCGGGTGGAGCGCTGCAGAGCATTGGGGTCTAACCGAACAGATGTTCCGATCGGTATTGGTCGTCACTGCTGCGCCAACTCGAAACAGCTTTGTCACGCTCGCCAATTACGAATTCCGCCTATTCAAAGTTCCCCGTGCGCGTTTGTCCGGCACGGTTTCTGTCTGGCGTGGCCCAATCACGGTAGAAGTCTCATCGAGAGAGCGCACAATTGTCGATGGCCTACGCACGCCACAACTGTGCGGCGGCATCAGACATCTCGCCCACATGATGAGCGTTTATTGGGAACTTCCCGACAAGGATCCAGAACGAGTGCTGCAAGAAGCATTAGCGTCGGCGAATGGGGCCGCATGGAAACGGCTTGGCTATTTGTCGGAACTCCTTTGGCCCGGATCTGAGGAAATTCAGCAAATCGCGAAGTCGCGCATTTCGGCGGGTTACTCAAGCCTCGATCCCGAAATAAAGCAGCCTGGCAAGCTTCTGCGTCGTTGGAATCTGAAGATCAATGCGGCCATTCCTGCTGTGTCAGAGGCAGCCTGACAAATGATTAGTAAGCAGGACATTCTAGATCGAGCGGCTGAGTGGCAGCTGCGGCCCGACGTTGTCGAAAAGGACTACGTCTTGGGTTGGCTCTTGGCGTCCCTGGGCACATTGCCTCTAAAAGAACAGTGGATATTCAAGGGTGGAACTGCAATCAAGAAGTGTTACTTCGAAACATACAGGTTCTCAGAAGACTTGGACTTTTCTCTTCTTCCAGACGCACCTTACTCCCAAGACAAAATTAGACAGTCACTCTTGCGCCTGACACGAGTTACAGAGGAACTGAGCGGCATCGGATTTCCGGCCGACATGATCCAGGTGCGCGAGCGACGCAACCTCCAAGGAGGCACCACATACGAAGGAAAGGTCTCTTATCGCGGTCCGCTTGTGATTCCTACTCCGCCAAGAGTTCTTTTCGACATAACCAATCACGAGCCGTTGCAAGAAGAGCCTGAGGAACGCAACATATTGCACCCCTATCCCGACCAGATTCCGGAAAGCAGCGTTCTTGTTTACTCTTTTCATGAACTCGTCGCAGAAAAGGCGCGCGCACTTTACGAACGCACGCGGCCGCGTGATCTATACGACGTGGTCTACCTTCTTGATAATCGCTCCGAAATGCTCGACCTTGAGCAAGTCCGAGAGCTGTTCAGGCTAAAGTGTGGGGTTAAGTCGTTTGCTACCCCTAGCGTTGCGGAAATCCTAATAAAGATACAAACAGATGCCGAACTACGAACAGAGTGGGCAAATATGCTCGCGCATCAACTGCCGGCGTTGCCAGAACTGAATGTCCTTTTGACGCGTCTGCCCGATTTGCTGGATTTTCTTGAAGAAGCCGGTATGATCGTCGAAGAAATCCAAGCTGTTGCGGTCAATCCGCACATGGGTGAAGCTCTCGTTGCGCCACCCGGCATTCAGTATTGGAATATCGGTGCGCCGCTGGAGATCATCCGTTTTGCAGGCGCAAACCGCCTAATGGTTGATTTTCAATACAGTGGGAAGTCGAGACGGGTGGAGCCCTACTCGCTCCGGCGAGTGCAATCAACCGGGAATCTATTGCTGAATGCATGGGAAGAAGCCGCCGGACACGCAAAAGATTTCAACCTCGCAAAAATAAGCTCATTGAAAGTGACAAATCATAGCTTCAGTCCTCGCTATCAGATCGAACTTTCAGGGTCGATAGTCCAACCTGTGTCGACAGCAAGAAGCATGACGCAGAGATTTGGACCCGCAGTTCGCAGGAGGGCATCTCGTCACGGTCTAACGTATGTGTTTCAGTGCCCCGCATGTCAAAAGCGTTTCAGGCACTCGAAGAATGATGGGACTCTTCGGAAACACAAAAGTCCGTCAGGATGGGATTGTTCGGGCAGGCGTGGATACCTGATAGAGACGCGATGATATCTGGGTCCCGTTGAGGGGATCAGTACCGGTAAGTACGCTAGCTCTGGCAATGTCACTGGCACGATCGGCGCGAAACCAATCCGGAGAACCTCCTCCGAACGATTTTTTCCGCCTGCAAAAGCCGTTGCGTTCTGTAACCTAAGAACTGCAAACAAGAATGCCCCACACTAAATTTTCGCGCGCCCTGATTGCCTCCCTGCTCGTGCTGTCTCTCACGCCTGCTCTCGCGCAGGCGAATCCCCCACCATCGCTCCCCGCCATCCAATCCCAACCCCAATCGATAGACGCTCTCGGCGCAGACCTCTTCCTTCAGTCCGGCGCCACCGGCATGGTTCTCGTCGTCGTTCGCGACGATCAAGCCGTCTTCCGCGGATACGGCGAAACCTCGCCCAACTCCCATCAGCTCCCCACGCAGGATTCTCTGTTGCGGCTCTGCTCGCTTACAAAAATCTTTACCACCGACGTCCTCGCCAAACTCGTCGCGGACAACACCGTGCAACTCGACGATCCGCTCCAGCACTATGCACCGGCGCGCGCTCTGGTGCCCAAACGTGTCCACCCCATCACGCTCGAAGATCTGGCAACCCACACCTCCGGTCTGCCGCGCGAACTGGGCAACGCTCCTCGCGATACGCCGCACTTCACCTTCCCCGACACGCGGACCCGCTGGCGCTGGCTGCCGAACCAGCGTCTCCGCAGCACTCCCGGCAGCGCCGCCCTCTACTCGAACGTAGC
>DASWCA010000344.1:0-14191 GCA_036390355.1 Acidobacteriaceae bacterium | reverse complement strand
CTTCCACCGGCACGCTGAGATACTCCGCCTGCTTCTTCGAGAGCGTCGTCAGCTTGACGCCGATCTTCTCGAGATGCAGCCGCGCAACTTCCTCGTCCAGCTTCTTCGGCAGAATGTAGATGCCGACCTTGTAGGTATCCTTGTTCTTCCAGAGATCGAGTTGCGCCAGCGTCTGGTTAGCAAAGCTGTTCGACATGACAAAGCTAGGATGGCCCGTCGCGCAACCCAGATTTACCAGGCGTCCCTCGGCCAGCACGAAGATGCTGTTGCCGGTCGGGAAAGTGTACTTGTCGACCTGGGGCTTGATGTTCAGCTTGGTGACGCCCTTTTCCGCGTTCAGCTTATCCATCTGAATCTCGTTGTCGAAGTGGCCGATATTGCAGACGATCGCCTGATCCTTCATCAGCTTCATGTGCTCAAGGGTGATGATGTCGAGATTGCCGGTGCAGGTGACATAAATGTCGCCGCGCCCCAGCGTTTCTTCGAGCGTCGTGACTTCGTACCCTTCCATCGCGGCCTGCAACGCGTTGATGGGGTCGATCTCGGTAACGACGACGCGTGCGCCGAGGCCGCGCAGCGATGCCGCCGAACCCTTACCCACATCGCCGTATCCGCAGACCACCGCAATCTTGCCAGCGATCATTACGTCGGTGCCCCGCTTGATGCCGTCGACCAGCGACTCGCGACAGCCGTACAGATTGTCGAACTTCGACTTCGTCACCGAATCATTCACGTTGATCGCGGGCACAAGCAACTTACCCTGCTCGAACATCTGATACAACCGGTGAACCCCGGTCGTAGTCTCTTCGCTGACACCGCGCCACTCCCTGGCAACCTCTTGCCAGCGCGTAGGAGTCTCCGCGTAAATCTGCTTCAGCAGGTCCTTGATCACGTCCTCTTCGTGCGATCCGGACGGCGAATCGACCCACTTGTCACCGTTCTCCAACTCCACTCCCTTGTGGATGAGCAGGGTCACGTCGCCGCCGTCGTCGATCACAAGCTGCGGCCCAAGACCGCCCGGGAAACTCAGCGCCTGGTTCGTGCACCACCAGTACTCCTCCAGGCTCTCGCCCTTCCACGCAAACACCGGAACGCCTGCCGCCGCGATCGCCGCCGCAGCGTGGTCCTGGGTGGAGAAGATGTTGCAGCTAGCCCAGCGCACATTGGCGCCAAGCGCCACCATGGTCTCGATCAGCACCGCGGTCTGGATCGTCATATGCAGCGAACCGGTAACGCGTACGCCGGCCAGCGGCTTGCCCGCGGCATACTTGTTGCGAATCGACATCAGGCCCGGCATCTCCTGTTCGGCGATGTCGATCTCCTTGCGGCCAAATTCCGCGAGGCCAATATCCGCGACCTTGTACTCCGCTGCGCCACCCAACACTGCCTTATCGATCGTCGCCGTCGCCATTAAAACACCTCATTTGTTCTCTAATTTGGTAGTTCGCAAAAGGCCGAAAAGCCTTATATAGAATACCATCGGACCTTCGACGACCCGCCCCTCTAGTGTGAATGGCGAACCGGCGCAGTGAACGGGGCCTTGGCATGCGTGAGCGGTATCCGTCGCCTGTGCGCACCAGGTTCAACAGCCCCGAGCGTTAGTCTGGTAGCGATGCCTGCCTACTGCGACGTTGCCCTGCCCGTCCCGCTCGACCGCGCCTTCACCTACGCGGTAAACGGAGTTGTGCCAGCCGTGGGGGCGCGGGTGCTGGTCCCCTTCAGCGGACAGCGCCTGATGGGAGTCGTAGTCCGCGTACACGACGAGCAGCCGACCGACGGGATTGAAATCAAGCCCGTGCAGCAGGTACTCGACGAGGCGCCGCTGCTTTCGGATGAGTTAATGCGCCTGGCTGCATGGATTGCGCAATACTACGTCGCACCGCTGGGCGAGGTCTTGCGCGGCATGATGCCGCTGGCTGCGGAAGTGCGCCGCCAATTCGCCTATCGCATATCTGAGGCTGGACGCCGCGTGCTGTATGAAGGTGCGGCAAAGGGCGCGTCGCGGCGTTCGCGCTTGCCTGCGGAGGATCAAAATCGCGAGTACGCCGTCCTGAACTATCTCGAAGACGGCAAAGCAGCCAAAGCCTCAGCATTGCGGTCAGCAACGCAAGCCCGCAAAGCGCTGCTCGACGGCATGGTGAAAAAAAAGTGGCTCACACGCGAAGCTCTGGCTGAGGAGCGCGACGCTCGCCGCACCGAGCGGGTCGCCGCGCTCGTCCCGGACGCGCGCATCCCCAAACTCAATGAGAATCAGACCGCAATCCTCGCCGAAATCGCCGCCGCCGGAGGCCGCTTGCGGGTGACAGCCCTGAGCCAATCGGCAGCCCTGCGCGAACTCAGCGTTCCCGCATCGACGCTCGCCACACTGGTCAAGCGCGGCCTGGTGGCAATTGAGGACGCGCCGGAGGACTTCCGCCTTGGCGGCCTCCCGGCCAATGGCAAAAAGCATGCCCACGAACACGTGCTGAACGAAGCGCAGATGGAGGCACTCGGATCCATCGCGGCGGCCATGGCGCAGGGCGGATTCAAGCCGATGCTGCTCTATGGCATCACCGGGTCGGGCAAGACCAGCGTCTACTTCGCGGCAATGCAGCGTGCGCTCGATGCAGGCAAGTCAGCGCTGCTGCTTGTCCCCGAGATCGGTCTCACGCCCGCGATGGCGGGACAGATGTTCGCAGCATTCGGAGCAAACGTCGCGATGCTGCACTCCGGCCTTACTCCGGACGAGCGCGCGGAGCAGTGGCACCGGATCCGCCGCGGAGAAGCCCGCATCGTCGTCGGTACCCGTTCGGCAGTCTTCGCGCCCATGGTGAACCTCGGCCTCATCCTCGTCGACGAGGAACACGACTCCAGCTATAAGCAGGAAGAGACGCCGCGATACCACGGACGCGACGTCGCTGTAATGCGCGCGAAGTTCAACGACGCCGTAGTAGTCCTCGGCTCAGCCACGCCCTCGCTTGAATCCTGGGCCAACTCAGAGAAAGGCCGCTATCTGCGAATCGAGATGCTGACCCGCGTCATGGATCGCCCGCTGCCCACCGTCGAACTGGTCGACATGCGCACCGAATTCAAAGAGACTGGCCGGGAAGACATCTTCTCGCGCCCGTTGGTCGAGGAGACTCAGGCCACGCTCGATCGCGCAGAGCAAGTCATCATCCTGCTCAACCGCCGAGGCTACTCCTTCACCGTCCTTTGCCGAAGCTGCGGAGAAAAGATCGAGTGTGAGAACTGCGCCATTGCGATGACGTACCACAAGCCAGTCATCGGAACTGACCTGCACGCTCACCCCGGCGACCGTCTGGAGTGCCACTACTGCGGCTTCCGGCGATCGGTGCCGAAGATCTGCCCCAAATGCCAGTCCGAACACCTCTACTACCTCGGCGCTGGATCGCAACAAGGTGAAGAGCGTCTGCAGGAGCTATTCCCCAATGCTCGCATCGGGCGCATGGACCGCGACACCGTCCGCGGCCGCAGCGACATGGAGCGCCTGCTGACGCGACTGCACTCGGGCGAGATCAACCTGCTGGTAGGCACCCAGATGATCGCCAAAGGCCACGATATCCACGGAGTCACACTGGTCGGAGTCGTCGGCGCGGACTTCGCACTCGGCCTGCCGGACTTTCGCGCGGCTGAGCGCGTCTTTCAGTTGCTGACTCAGGTCTCTGGGCGGGCGGGCCGCGGAGATCTTCCTGGAAGAGTGCTGGTGCAGACCTATCATCCCGAACACTACGCAATCCAGCGCGCCGCAGCACATGACTACGCCGGATTTGTGGCCAAGGAACTCGAATATCGCCGTTGGATGCACTATCCGCCGGCAAGTGTGCTTGCCAATGTGATTGTCCAGGGCGATTCGCTGCAGCAGACAGCCGCCTGGGCGCATACGCTGGGCCGCTGGTTTGCCGCTGCACGGCTGAACAATGTTCGGGTGCTTGGGCCGGCCGCCGCGCCAATTGCCCGATTGAAACGCATCTACCGGTTCCACTTCGTGCTAAAGGCGGAGCGTCGCGACGTCCTTGGCCACACACTGCGGGCGTTGCTGGCCCATGCGCAGAGCGATGAGATCCCGCGCCGTAATCTCATCCTGGACGTCGATGCAGTGCATCTGATGTAGGGATTACTTTCTGAAGCGAACTAGGTCACTTCATTCCAGCGTCGCCAATACTCAAGAAGAGCACGCAGCCATCTCATCGTTTCTTGCCTTCCTTCAAACGCAGCAGAGTTATCGTTCACTCTGCCTCCTTCGGTCAACCATAATAAGCCACATCCGATGGATTTTCGTACAACTATTTTCAGCCCTCTAACATCTCAATCCAGCCAACGGCGCAAGCCTCGTGATACCAATCACATACCGCATCGGCGGTCCGCCACAGATCCGAAAGCGGTAGCCATCCATGCTTTCTTGCTAAAACCGTACCTCCTCCCTGGCAATCTCCCTGCGATCCTCCGCCAGGATCGCGCCCCTCTCCAGTACGTGCGCCAACTCACGCACATTGCCCGGCCAGTCATGTTCGAGCAATCGCTGCGAAGCGCCGGGGGAAAGGCGCTTCACCGGCATCTCCTCACCGAGCCTGGCGAGAAGGTGCGCCGAAAGCGGTAACAGGTCCTCCATTCGATCGCGCAATGCCGGCACCGACACCGGAAATACCGCCAGCCGGTGATAGAGGTCCAGGCGGAACGCGCCCTCCGCGGCTCTCTGCTGCAGAGGCTGGTGCGAGGCCGCAACCACCCGCACATCCACTCGCGTACTCTCGTTTTCGCCGACGCGTTGCAGTTCTCCCGACTCCAGAAAGCGCAGCATCTTCGCTTGCAACGCCAGCGGCATCTCTCCAATCTCATCGAGGAACAGCGTGCCTCCATGAGCCGCTTCAATCCGTCCAGCACGCGACTGAACAGCGCCGGTAAATGCGCCCCGCGTGTGCCCGAACAGCTCCGCCTCCAGCAGCGACTCCGGAATGGCCGCACAGTTCAGCACCACAAACGGCTTGCTTGCGCGCGCGCTGAGGGAATGCACCGCCCTGGCGACCAGTTCCTTGCCGGTGCCTGTGTCGCCCATGATCAGAACGGTTGTCGACCGTGGCGCAACCAGCCTCACCATGTGCGCTAACTCCAGCATGCCCGGGCTTTCGCCAACCATGTCGGGCAGCGGCTGCGTCCGGGGACGCACGGCGAGCCTTCCGTCTTCAAAAATAGAGCGCTGCGCCACCGCATCCTTTGTCGTGACAATCCCGGCTCCATCGGCCTCAAATTCCAGGGCTGCCGCTTCGGCCGATTCTTTGGTCGTCTCGACCTGGCGCGGGGTCATCTCAGTCAGCTTCCGCGAGCGAAGCAAGGCAGCCACCTCCGCCGCGGCCAGCCCGCCCTCGCCACCGGGGGCAAGCCTATCCGCAGCCGCGATCTGACGCAGCGCGACCGGTGCCAGCGCCCAGGAAGACATCGCGCCACTCCGGTTCGAGCCATGCTCATCCTCCTGCGCCTGCCGCAATGCGTGGAGCAGTTCGTTCCTCCGCGGGCTCCGCGCTCCAGTCTCTTCCAGCCCGGCGTTGACCCGCAGCAGGTCCATCACCGGATGGCGACTTCGCATCTCTCGAGCGAACTCGCCTACCTCAAGATCGGGTAAGACGGCGTCCAGCACCATCGCCTCCGCGCGCTGCATCTCCAGTTGCGCGATCGCCTCGGCGCCCCCTCCGGCTTCGCGCACCTGCCAACGCATCGCGGTCAGTTGCTGGCGCAGACGCGTCCGAAAATGCGCGTCTCCACTCGCCAGTAATACGGTGCGCACCGCCGCTCTATTGCCGGCGCTCTCCCTGCCCAATCCATAGCCCATAATCGTTCTCCGCTGTTGTTTACCGACTAATACTAAGTTCGAAATAGATCGTCTACGCGTACGCAGCGACGGGAATAAGCGACGAGCGTCCGGATTCCCGTGCCGGCGGTTTTCGATCCATTCCGCCCAGCCTGTATCCGGCCCCGCGCACCGTCTCAATCAAACCCGGGCCCGTATCGTGGGCCGCTCCCGCGTCCACCTTTCGCCGGAGATAGTTCACATACACGTCGACGATGTTCGTGCCCGTCTCCGTATTCATCTGCCAAACCTCTGCAAGCAATTGGCTGCGCGACACGCATTCACCCCGGTGCAGCAACAGAAACTCGAGCAGCGCAAACTCCTTGGCGGTAAGGCCAATCGGTATGCCTGCACGCGTAACCTTGTGCTCCACCCGGTGCAACTCAAGATCGCCATGGCGAAGCACCGGGTCGGCGAACTGCAGCCGCCGCCGGAGCAGCGCCTTGCACCGCGCGGTCAATTCAAAGTAGCTGAATGGCTTGAGCAGGCAGTCGTCCGCCCCCATATCCAGGCACTGCACGCGCGCATTCAGGTCACAGCGCCCGGTAAGCACGAGTACCGATGCGTCATCGTGCCGCGCCCGCAACTCGGCCAACACCTCCATCCCATCCCGTTTCGGAAGGCTCAGATCCAGCAGAATTAGGTCGGGGTGATTCTCCGCAGCGCGAACCAGAGCTGCCTCGCCGTCCTCCGCCCACTCGACGCTATGCCCCTCCAGTTCCATCCCTTTTTTTAGAAATGCACCCAAAGAACGATCGTCTTCAACAACCAGCACACGCATTGGAACTCTCCAAACTTCGGCTCTGCAATCCAGACTCAGGCCAACAAGGTGTTTCTTTGCTGCTTCCAATGACAATCCCGGAAAGCAGCCAATCCAGAATCCACCTTTGCGACGTTTTTTGCGGCATTTATTAGGCAATATTTATCTGGCCGATTCCCAAAAGAGGAAGAACTCAAACATTGGTTCAACACACATCTCCCCCAGCCCTCGCCGAATTTCTTTGCTCGTCGATGTATTTTGCCGCATCGTCACCCCCGCGCAGCCGCAGTCTGAGAAGATGGTGAAGGCCCTCTCATCCCCCGGAGTTCCCCACGTTTCGTGAATCGAAGAGGTTCGGATGCAAGGTGCAAGGCTGTTCGCATTCATCGCAAGTCTTCTAGCAACCTGCTGTGTCGCGCAAAGCACTCCTGTTCAGCCGGAGATCGCTCCGCCTTCGAGTCAGGCAGTCCGCCACTGGACGCTCCCCACCGCACGCGAACCCAAGCTATCGCACGACGACAAGCTGAAGCTCCTCCGCGAAAAGGTGAAGTACGTCTTCGTCCTATTCCAGGAGAACCGCTCCTTCGACTTCTACTTCGCAACCTACCCGGGCGCGGACGGCCTTTACTCTCAGGCGCCATCCACCATCGCCGGATTCACCCAGCCGATCGCCAACGTCGATGGCACGATCGGCAGCATCTCCCCGTTCAAGATTCCGTTCTCCGTCGTGGATGCCCATGGCAAAACAGTGCCCCTCTACCCCTCCGACATTGCCTCGGTGAACCACAATCACACCGCCATCGCCCGCAAGCTCGACTTCGACGCAAACAGTGTCGCGCGCAACGATCGCTACGCTCTTACCGAAGAGGGAGTCACCATCGAAAATGGCAAGCCGTCACGACTGCCCTCGCTCGAGCGCAAGCAGTTCGGCGAACTGGTGATGTCGCACGTCGACTGCGACGCCGCCCCCTTTATGTGGCGATACGCCGACCGCTTCACGCTCTTCGATCATTTCTTCGACACCGTCATCGGGCCTTCCACGCCAAACGCCATCGCCATGATCGCGGGGCAGTCCGGCGAAACACAGTGGATGCTGCACCCCGAAGTCGCCGATCCCACAAGAAAAGTCTACGCACAACTTCCCCTGGTCGCCGATCCGTCTCCATACTGGGGCTCCCTGCTCGACAAGAGCGATCCAAAGCAGCCTGAACCCGGCCCAGCCAAGATCCCATCCCCGAACCTGACCTTTGCCGCACTTCCGCTGTCCTTCATGGGGACGGACATCGAGAAAACGACCGCCGCCGACTACAACCCGGCCTTCGATCTCATTGATGTTCAAGCCGACATCAAGAAGATTGCCGGCCACGGCGTAGCAGCCGTCAACTGGGGCTGGTATCAGCAGGGTTATGACCACGAGCCCACCGACGTCTCCGGCGTCGCATCGCACGACACCTACGTTGTCCATCACAATGCGCCGCAGTACTTCGGCTACATCGCCAACAATCCGGACGTACGCACGCACATGCGCGGCCTGGGCGATTTCTTCAACGACGTCGCGGACAAGAAGCTCCCCGCTTCCGGCGTTTTCTACGTGCGCGGCGGATACGGCAACATCCTGGGCCTGAGGCCGCTCGATCCCAATCCCGCGCTCGCCACGGTCTACAACGGAGACGACGACCACCCCGGCTACACCGACTCGCAAATCTCCGAGTCACTGCTTGCACGCGAAATCAACGCGATTGCCCACAGCCCTTACTGGTCGCAAAGCGTCATCCTGATCACCTATGACGAGTCGGACGGACTCTACGATCACGCCCGCCCCCGCGTTCGTTCGCACGACCCAGCCGGCCTGCCGCTCGATCAGGGGCCGCGCATCCCGGCCATCCTCATCTCCCCCTACGCGGTCGTCCACGCCGTCTCGCATGAACCCGCCGAACATAGCTCGATCATCAAATTCGTAGACGAACTCTTCAATCTGATCCCGCTGGCAGATCTTCCCGACGAAGAACGAGCCCGCGCCATCGGCCTCGCAAAGTTCCACCAGAAAGACCTGGGCCCCGCCGATGACAAAGTAGAAGGCGTCGGCGATCTGCTGTCCGGCTTCGACAATCGCCGCCTGCTGGGACGCGCCGCTCCGCTGCCTGCCAGTTACGCCGAAATTCCCGCCACTGAGATCACGAGCTTCCCGCACATGGGCGGCCACGGCTGCTCGGCGCTCTCGATCCGCCCCACGGACACAGGCCGGCCCAACCCCCTCCCCGCCGACTTCAACCCGCGCCCTGACACCACCCCCGGCATCCCCACCTCCGGAAATTGGACGCCATGATGCCGCCACTCACAAGCTGGGTGCCCCACGTCTCGCCTCTGAGACGTGGGTCTGCTGCCACCACTCTCCTTCTGCTCCTCGTTGCACTCCCTACTTACGCCACGACCTTCGACCACATTCGCCAGACCAAACTCCTTCGCTGCGGCATTAACCAGGAGACACCGGAATATTCCTCCTCCGACGATCACGGCCCACGCGAGGCCTTCGACACAGACATCTGCAAAGCCGTAGCTACCGCGATCCTCGGCCCCAACGCTCGCATCGGTGTCACGGAATATCCCGACGACGCAGCCGCCATGGAGGCCCTGGTCAACGGGAAGGTCGACCTGCTGCCGACGCTCACCCTCGACCTCACCCACTCCGCAATGTCAGGCATCACCTTCAGCCCGCCGCTTCTCTACGACGGCGTCGGCCTGCTCGTCCCTATCGCCGCGCACATCAGCCACGTCGGCGATCTCAGCAATAAAAAGATCTGCTTCCTCGCCGAAACCGAAGTCGAGGTTGCACTACGCGCATGGTTCGAGAGCCAACCTACACAAGAGCACCTGAAGTTCCTGCCATTCCCCTTCCAGGAAGAGGGCGAGATGGAGGCAGCCTTCGTCACGGGAAACTGCACTGCACTGGCCGGAGACCTCACCCGCCTGGCAAGCACGCGCGTCGCCTTCGGCCCACTCGCGGGCCGCTACGCCCTGCTCCCTGAGCTAATCTCAAAAGACCCTCTGGCCGCAGCATCCCGCGCCGACGATCCCGCATTCGCCGCAATCGTACGCTGGACCATCGAAGTCCTCATCCAGGCCGAAGAGAGCGGCCTCACCCAGCACAACATCGCCGCCAAACTTCTGTTGTCATCCCGTAGTGCCGCGGGGTCCGCTTCCCTTCCACCCGATCCAACCATCCAGATCCTTATCGGCCAGACCCGCGAAATCGGCGCCCATCTCGGCCTGGACAACGCGTGGGCCGCGCATGTCATCGCCGCAGTCGGCAACTACGGCGAGATCTACGACCGCGACCTCGGCGACCAATCCCCCCTGAAACTCCCCCGTGCGCTAAACCGCCTCTACACCCAGGGCGGCCTGATGTACGCGCTGCCGCTCAAATAGTGGAGCGATGGCCTTCACTTGATGACGTACTTCGCGCTTGCCACCCGGCTAGGCGAATAAATCGGGGATCGCGCGATGGCCTTCAGACGGGCCGTGGAACTCACCAGCACCGGGCCGGTGTACGGAATCGAAGACGTCGTGGGCTCTGTGCCATCGAGAGTGTAGAAGATGCTGGCTTTCGGAGTTCTGTCCTGAATCGTGACGCGGGTCGCGGAAGCAAATGTCCCGGAGCGAGGAGAGAAGTTCGGCTTGTCAGCTCTTCCGTAGCCAGGCCGTTGAGGAACCGGCGTCGTGGCGTTTTGTTGCGCCTGCTGGGCAGCCTGCATTGCGTTTTGACTGGCCTGCTGAGCAGCGTCCATGAGCTGTTGATTTGCTTGTTGAGCAGCCTGCGCAGCAATTTGATTGCCCTGTTGAACAGCCTGCGCGGCAGCGTCGGCTCCAGGATCCTGAGCCTGAACGTTCATCGCGCATAAAAAGAGAACAGAAGGAAGGACAACACCGGTGACTGCCTGAGAGATGACACCTAAAGAACAGCGGATGACTTGCATGCGAGACATGACTCTAATCTCCTGAACCAATTGCCACTAATTAGACGCGGCTTCATAGCCAGTAGCTTCCGGGCCCAGGTATTTTTCCAATTGCCGCGGCCACATCGCTAATTTGCCAGTTCAAATTCCAGATGCGACGGATACTTCGGCGACCCGTAAATCGTCATCGTCTCGGCCTTGTACGCGGACTTGGGCGCGGTCATGATGTTCGGCACAAAGGTCTGCGGATTGCGGTCGTACAGCGGAAACCAGCTCGACTGCACCTCGACCATGATGCTGTGGCCCTTCAAAAACGTGTGGTCAACGCCATGCAGGCTCCACTTGAATTCGTTCACCGCACCAGGTTTCAACGCCTCGGCGCGCTCGAAGCTCTTGAGATAACGGCCGCGGAAGATTTCGTCCGCAACCATTAACTGGTATCCCGCGTTGGGTGCAGGCGCATCGTCGGGATAGACGTCGATGAGCTTGACCACCCAGTCCGCATCGCTCCCCGTCGTCGCTGCAAAGAGGTCCGCCACCACATCCCCAGCAATCGTTACATCGTGGTCGAGCGAGGGCATGAGGAAGCTCGCGACGTCCTTGCGTCCAGTCACGAAGCGCTGATCCTCCACCAGCCACGTGTACCACTTCGAGCCCGGCGCATAGGTCGACTGAATCGGCCGATGCCGGTACGGAACAGGGTCCGCAGGGTCCGACCGATACGCTGCCGCGATCGCATTCTCATCTCCCGAAGGCGCCGAAAAGTTGAGTTTCCTCTCCGGCTCGAGATAGGCGCGCGCCGCCGCGAACCCCATCGCCGGAGGCCACACCTCGTACCGCGTCCAGCGATTGACACCGGTGCGAAAGCTCGCCGTATCGGCGAGATCGAAACCAGCTCGGTCCTTCAAATACTTCTCAAAAAAGGGAGCCTCCATCGTCTTCCGGAACTCGGTCCCAGTCGGCCCGCCGAAGTCCACCACACCGAAATTCGATCCCAGCCTGCGCCCCGCACCTTCCCATCCGCCATGGTTCCACGGCCCCAGCACCAGGAAGACCTCATGCCTGCCATCGTGCTTCTTCAGAGCGGCATACTCCGCCTGCGTGCCCCACATATCCTCCTGGTCCCAGTAGCCACCCACCTCCAGCGTCGGCACGTCAACGCGAGTGAGGCGGTCTTCCACCGCCATATTCTTCCAGAACTTCGTATACGTCGGCTCAGTCAGGAACGCCTTCGCGGTTGGCAGGCCGCTCATGTTCGCATCCTTAGCCGCGCCTTCGAAGTTGCCGTGCTCCAGAAAATAATCGTAAGTATCCTGCTTCGATTCCACGCGCGCGTCAGTCTTCTGCGCTTCCATCTGCTGCACGTAGTCGAAGCCGTAGGTCTCGCGGAAGGCGCCGTTGTGGAAGAAGTCGTCGCCCATCCAAACGTCAGTCATAGGCGCCTGTGGCGAGATAGCCTTCACCGCGGGATGTGCATCGATGCCTGCCATCATCGCCAGAAACCCAGGATACGAGACGCCTAACACGCCGACTCGCCCGTTATTGCCCGGCACGTTCTTCAGCAGCCAATCGACCGTGTCGTGAGTGTCGGTGGTCTCGTCCACGTCCTTTGGGCCGGAATGCGCGACGATGGGCCGGTTCATCACAAACGTGCCTTCCGACTTGTAACGCCCGCGAACGTCCTCATAGACGAAGATATAGCCGCTCGCGGCCAACTCGGGCTTGTTCGCGTTCACGCTCCGCGAATCCATCCTGTCCACACCATACGGCGTCCGCTCCATCAGGAACGGCAGCATCTCACCCGCTTCAACCTGCGCCGGCCGCAGAATCACGGCATGCAGCCGCACGCCATCGCGCATGGGCACCATCGCCTCCTGGTGTGTGTATGCGCGAACATGCGTCGGCCGCGTACCCGCCGTGCTGAAGCGCTTCTCTTCGTCCAGCATCCGGACATCGCGGTCGAGCACAAGCTTCAGTCCGGAGATCCCACCCGCCGCATCGCGCAAGAACACAACGTGCGCCCGCGGCGAATCGATACGAAAGCTATCGGCTGTCCCGTCAGCCGCGTCTGGAGTCAGTTTCTGACGCTCTTTGCCTTCGCTCTCCACATACAGAACGCCGTCATCGACATAGACCGCATGCACCTGGTCTGGATCGGACGTGCTGCGATATTGGCCCTGATAAAGAGTGAGATCGGCACCAGCACTTTGGGCAGGTCGCGCGCCCGAAGCCGCCGCCGCATCCTGCGCGCACAAATGCCCCACGCCAGAGCACGCCACAACAAGAGCGGCCACAAGGACCGCCAGCCAAGCGACACGAAAGCGGCTCGCGCATGCACGCCGCTGCAGTTCGCGACACAATTGCTTTTCGTTTGTCATTCGCGACACAATTGTTTTCCGTTTGTCATTCGCGACACAATTGTTTTTCGTTTGTCATTCTGAGCGCAGCGAAGAATCCCCGTATTTCGCCCTTGTTGTTGCCTGTCCTCTCGTTTCCATTGACGTTGAGAATCTCTGGGACACCGGACTACGTTAACGTCGCCGGACTGGCCGCGCACTGAAAGCCGATCCGATTGTGCGAGCCATCGCAGAACGGGCGCTTCTCGCTCGCGCCGCAGCGGCACAGCGAGACGGCCGGCTTGCCGGTCAGGTCCCACTCTTTGCCGTCGGCATCGGTCAGCACAATCGGCCCCTCAACCCGCAACGGGCCGTTGGGTCGAACAGTAATCTTTACAGGCTCAGACATGAAAGGTCGCACTCCACAGAAGCAGCAGATAGCCGGATACCGGCAAGCTCTCAGCATAGCAGCAGAGCCTGTCCCTCATCTTCACTTGCCCAACGGCCTACGAAAGCCCAAGCAGCCATACCGCGCCCGGTCAACACGGGGCCTTGGCGGCCCTCAGTCGTCCATCGACTCCCCTGCCTCGGTCAGCCCATACTCTTTCAGCTTGCGATACAGCGTGGTCTTGCCGATGCCCAGCAGCCGCGCTGCCATCAGCTTGTCCCCGTTCAACTGGCTGATCGTGCCCAGGATCGCCTGTTTCTCCATGTCCGCGATGGATACAATGCCGCCGCCATGCTCCACCTGGCCTTGGCCGCCGGCGTCTTCACTGACTGTCGCTCGCTGCTGGAAATGCGCGCGAAAGTCCTGCAGTTGCGTCGGCAGGTCCACCGTATGAAGCACCGGCCCTGAAGACATCGCGCACGTGCGCTCGACGGCATTCTGCAGCTCGCGCACATTGCCGGGCCAATCGTATTCCATCATCAACCGCAGCGCATCGTCGGAAAGGGTGTGCTTCTTCCCCGATTCGCGTTGCGCCCGTTCCAGAAAATGCACGGCCAGCACCGCAATATCGTCCCTGCGGTCGCGCAGCGGCGGAATCTTGAGGTTCACCACGTTCAGCCGGAAGTAAAGGTCCTTGCGGAACAGTCCCTGAGCCACCATTTCGATCAGGTCGCGATTCGTCGCAGCCAACACCCTTGCCGAAATGGAGACGGCGTGCGTCGCTCCCACCGGGCGCACCTCCTTCTCCTGTAACGCGCGCAGCAGCTTCGCCTGCAGGTCCAAAGGCAGTTCGCCGATCTCGTCGAGGAAGACCGTGCCTCCGTCCGCTGCCGCGAGCAGCCCCTCCTTGGA
>DASWCA010000343.1:0-18019 GCA_036390355.1 Acidobacteriaceae bacterium | reverse complement strand
GCCTATGGTTCGCAGCTAGGCAGCGCGGGCGATCTTTTTGTCATGGAAAATGCTGCACGCCTCAGTTAGGGTAGTGGGCATGCATCTTCGAACGACGGCGCGATGGGTTGTGGTGGCGCTTGCGATGGCGGGCGGCGCGGGGCGGGTGGTGGGCCAGGCTGGTGGTCCGGCGGGTGGTAGTCCGGCCGCAGGTGGCACGGCGAGTGGCGGGAAGCTGACGTGCACGATCGATCACAGGACGCCGAGCGAGCCTGAGAAGGCTCTGCGGGCGCGGAGGTTCGCGGACGCGGAGCGGCTCTTCGGCGAGGCACTGACGGCTGCTCCGGCGTCGAGCGATGCGATGGCGGGCCTGGTGCGTACGACGCTGGCGGAGGATAAGCTGCCGGAGGCGCTGGCGCTGGCGATCAAGTTCGACAAGGAGCATCCCAGCGATCCTGTGCTGATCGATGCTCTGGGCGAGGTGCGGTTTCGTCGCGGCGAAGTGCAGGAGGCGGCGAATGCGTTCATCCAATCGAATAAGCTCGATCCCTGCAACGGGCTGACGCACTTTGATGTGGCGCGGTATTTGAATCTGTCGGGAATGTACCTGAGTTCGCAGCGCCAGTTGGAAATTGCGCATACGCTCTCCCCTGATAATCCGCAGATCGAGCGGCGCTGGCGAACGACCCATGCGATTCCGCGGACACCCGACCAGCAACTCGCGTTCCTGAGAGAGCGGGTTGCGAATGCGCCGCCTTCGATGACCGATGAGGTGAAGGAAGGAATTCAGGCGGCGATCAAGGGCATCGAGACGCGCGAGAAGGGAAGCTGCCAGTTGGTGTCGCCGGTGCAGGAGACGAAGCTGCCGATCGTCCCCATCTCGAACGGCGTCGCGCAGACGCAGGAGGACATCCAGGGCGCGGGGCTGGACGTGCTGTTCAACGGCAAGCGCAAGCGGCTGGAGATCGATACCGGCGCGTCAGGCATTCTGCTGAGCCGTTCGGCGGCCAGGAACGCCGGGCTGGTTCCGGAGCTTGAGATCAAGTCCGGAGGCATTGGCGACGAAGGGCTTGCGAGTGCGTTCGTCACTCACGTCGACGACATCAAGGTCGGCAGCATGGAGTTCAAGAACTGCATGGTGCAGGTACTGGAGAAGAGCAGCGCGCTGGATATCGACGGCCTGATCGGGCCGGATGTCTTCCGCGACTACCTGGTGACGCTGGATATTCCGGGGCGCGAGGTGCGGATCGGGCCGCTGCCGAAGCGTCCGGATGAGGCGCCGTCCAAGCCGACCGGGCTGGCGACGTCCGACGTCGAGGAGACTCCGCTGAGCATCGCGGACCGCGCGAAGGATCCCTACGTCGCGCCGGAGATGAAGGATTGGACTCCGGTGTTCCGCGCGGGGCATGATCTTATCTTTCCGACCATGATCGGCAACGCTCCGGTGAAGCTGTTCATGATGGATACAGGCGCGCAGCATGGCATGATTACGCCGGCCGCGGCGCGCGAGGTGACCCACGTCTCCGGCAACACGGACATGCGGGTGCGGGGCATCAACGGCGAAGTGAAGAACGTGATGGTCGCCGACAGGGTGACGATTACGTTTGCCAGGGTGCAGCAGATGTTGCCGGACATGACCGCGTACGACAGCTCCATGCTGGCACATACGGCCGGGGTGGAGATTTCAGGGCTGATCGGATTTCCGACACTGCGCGAACTGGTGATCTCGATCGACTACCGCGACAACCTGGTACACGTAGTCTACGACCCGAAGAAGGGCTTCCACGCGCATTAGCCTAACGTCGTAGTCTAAGCACACATGGCGATGTTGGAGCAGGATACGATTGTGGCGATCTCGACGCCGGTGGGGCGGGGCGGGATTGGCGTGGTGCGCGTGAGCGGGCCGCAGGCGCGGGAGGTGGTCGCGCCGATGCTGCGTCTGCGGCATGAGCTGGCGGCAGGGCGTGCGCGGTTTGGAGAAATCCTCGACCTGAGCGACAGAACGCCCAGCCACTCGGACCACACCTCGAACCTCGAACCTCGAACCTCGAACCCACCTCCTGTGCTGGATGAATGCGTGGTCACTCTCTTCGAGGGTCCACACAGCTATACCGGCGAGGATGTGGTGGAGATTGCCATGCATGGCGCGCCGGTGTTGTTGGAGTATGTGGTGCGGGAGTGCTGCGCGGGCGGAGCGCGGTTGGCCGAGCCGGGCGAGTTTACGCAGCGCGCATTTCTCGCCGGGCGCATCGACCTGACCCAGGCGGAGGCGGTCGACGATCTGATCGGCTCGTCGACGCTGGAGCAGGCGCGGGTGGCGGCTCGGCAGTTGGGAGGCGCGCTGGCGAAGGTCGTGGCTCCGGTGAAGGAGGAGCTGGTCGGACTGATCGCGGCGATGGAAGCGGGTATCGACTTTGCCGAGGACGACATCGACGTGATGCCGGCGGAGAGGATCGTCGCGAAGATTGACGAAGTGCGTGCGCCGCTCGAGATGCTGGAGCGGAGCTTCGCGTATGGCCGCGTGGTGCGCGATGGATTCAGGCTGGCGATTGTGGGCCGGCCGAATGCGGGCAAGTCCTCGCTCTTCAACCGGCTGGTGGAGCGCGATCGCGCGATCGTGACGGCCTCGCCCGGGACGACGCGCGATCTTGTAACGGAACGAGTTGCAATTGAGGGCATTCCCGTTGAACTGATCGACACCGCGGGACTTCGCGACGCATTGGATGAGGCGGAGCAGATGGGCGTTGCGAAATCGCGCGAGGCGATGGCGGATGCGGATGTGGTGCTGCTGGTGGTCGATGCGACTGTGGGTGTGGGGGACGAGGATCGCGCAGTGCTGGAACGCGGCGCGCTGGTGGCGTGGAACAAGGCGGATCTGATGGCTGGGGAAGCCTCGTACATCCCACCCATCGCGCAAGAGGACGCGCGATGGATGGGGCACCCGAACGATATTGCCGATGCGGCGGTGCGAACATCGGCGGTGACCGGCGAGGGCATCCCTGAGCTGCGCGCGGCGATCGTCAGCGCGGTTGCCGGCGATGAGGGCGGCCTGCGCGAAGCCGGGATGCTGACGAATCTGCGCCAGCATCAGGCGGTGGTGCGAGCCGTGTCTGGGCTGGACGCAGCGCGCACAGCAGTGACGCAGGGAATTCCGCATGAGATGGTGCTGCTGGATTTGTATGAAGCCCTGCGCGGTCTCGATGCGCTGACTGGAGCGACCACCACCGAGGATGTGCTGCGCCTGATCTTTTCGCGATTCTGCATCGGCAAATAATAATATAAGTTATTTATTATCAATAACATGCATAATAATACTACGCCGAGCCGGTACTTTATTTGGGGGGAGGGGTTGCCTTTTATCTCGTAGCCCATTGCTCGGTAGCCTTGTTGACGTTTCTTCCACATTCCAATCAAGGCGGGGTGTCCTTCATCCACGTAGTCGTAAATTCGCACCTCCTTCTTGTCCGCAAGTTCGCGATGGAGGCGGCCTGCATACTGCTGGAGAGTTCCCTTCCATGAGATTGGCATCGTCAGGATCAGAGTATCCAGCGGAGGATGATCAAAGCCTTCTCCAATCAGGCGCCCGGTCGCGAGTAAGACGCGCGGCGCATTCTCCGGCAGTTCAGTCAGGGTTTTGATCACATCGCGACGCTGCTTTCCAGACATACGTCCATGTAAAACGAACAAGGATTCTATCGAGCTATCGAGACGAGCTTTAATAGCCTGTAAGTGCTCCGTGCGCTCGGTCAGCACTAGTACTTTGCGCCCTTCCTGATAGGCAGCGATTATGTCAGAAATAATCTCTGCGGTTCGTTGTTCGTTGGTAAAGAGTTCTCGAAACACGTCCTGGATAGAAGCGCCGGCAAGAAGAAGAAGCCCTTGAGGCAGAAATCGAGCATACACATCAAGCTTGTGTGGCGGATCTTCGGACGGACGGACTGTGTGCCGGATTGGTCCACACTGCATGAAAATGATGGGCTGCTGGCCATCACGGCGTACCGGAGTCGCCGTTAATCCCAAGACGTATTTTGCTTTCGCATGCTTCAGTGCTGACTCGAATGAAACGGCTGACAAGTGGTGGCACTCATCGATGAGGATATGACCATAGTTCTCAATTATTTCGCTCACCTTGCCCATGCGCGACAACGATTGAATTACAGCGATGTCAATCTGCCCGGTTGGTTTGTTCTTGCCGCCTCCAATGGTGCCAATCATTTCCTTGGTCACGCCGAGAAAAGTCTGCAATCTCTCTTGCCACTGTTTCATCAACTCAGTACGGTGGACCAGTATCAGCGTGTTTACGCCGCGGCGTGCAATCACAGCGATTGCTGCCACAGTCTTCCCGAATGCCGTGGGGGCACAAAGCACCCCGGTGTCGAACCGAAGCATGTTTCCTGCCGCTTTTTCCTGTTCGGGGTAAAGCCGACCGCTGAAAGCAACCTTCAGCGGATTTCCAGGAGAACGCTCGTCATGTAACCTGCACTCGATGTTGTTGTCTCGGAGCAAATCCATGACGGCATCCAAACATCCGCGTGGCAGGGAAATGTGTTTGGGATGGTTCTCAGCACACCCGATCACGCGCGGCTTATCCCAGACTGGGAACCGCATTGCCTGGGCTCGATAAAACTCAGGGTTCTGAAAAGCTGCTAGGCGAATCAGGCGGTTGGTCAGCGACTGAGGTAGTTGGCTCTTCTCGAAATAGAGCTGGCCAGCCAGTGTCATCGTGAGCGATTGCGGCATGGGGCCGGCAAGTTTCTCGGACGACGCTGCGGACCGCTTCCACGGTCTTTCGGCGTCCTCTTCTGAAATGAATGTCACGTCGAGCGGATGCGCTCCGCCGGTGATCCGAGTGATCGTGGGGCCAACCGATCCCGGAGCCATGGGACGAACTGAGGCCAGAAATTTCCACTGATCTACATAAGGCTGGAATTGATCGTCGACAAAAACACTGTAGCCTCGATCTCGGGACTTCTTCTGCAACGGCAGGGCGATCAAATTGCCGTACCCGCCCTTGGGGAGACTGTCTTGGTTCGGAAACAGACGGTCATAGGACGATAGGTTCAATTGTCGGGTTCGGGCACAGGTGTGACTGATAATCGCGGTGCCCAGGCGACGAGCGTCGCAGGCCGACACCGCCGAAGAGAAAAATATCCAGACGTGCGCACCCTTTCCTGAGCGCGAGATCTCCAACGCAACGGGAACCTCAAGCTCACGGCACGACTCGATGAAAGCCCGGGCATCCTCTTGCCATTCCGCCTCGTCAAAGTCCACCGCAAGGAAGTGGCAAGTATCATCAGGCAACAATGGATAGACACCAACCGTATGGCGGCCTGCCAGGTGATCGTAGATAATCTGATCTGCTAATGGAATTAACTGGCGGTGGTTGCAATCGGAACACTTGATTCGAGGCTTCTCACAGACCCCTGCTCGCCATTCGTTACCGCAAGCTGGTGAGTATCCGGATTTTCCGGTCTTGCTCTCCCACCGAACTGGATACACATCATCGCGTCCGCGGAATAGGCGGCGAAAGAGCGCAACTTTCTCTGCGGCGGTAAGCCGCGTTTCTTCGAAGGGTGGTTTTGCGGATTGAATGCTGGAGGACTCTGCCAGTTGATGTAATTGCCACTCTATACCATTTGCTTGCAAAAGCTTGATGAGTCGGGCGTTCTCTTCCCGGAGCCGCGCAGCCACTGCAGCTGTATTCTCGTCGCTTCTCTCATCGGCAGTCGTCACACCCATACTCCGCCCAAAGGGAGTTCATTTCGTCGCCGACACCCCAGCCGAAGTGTTGGCTGATGTCGCGGACCCTGTCAAGCCGCTCTACGTAAGATGCTTGTCGTTCTTCAGGCAAGGTGACTGCGAGTCCCAGGGCGTCCGCGAAAACACGTATTAACGAGGAGAACCAGCTATCACCTTCCATCCCGACATCTCGACTGAATCCCGCTGCTTGTTCACAATAGAAAACCAGCAATTCAACTATTCCTTCCGGCTGCCCGACCGCTTTCTTGTAGTCGGAAATTGCCTTGAGAGCTTTAGAGACTGACACATCCTGATTGGACCTGAGAACATCAGGCCAAAGCCATCGCTCAAGGGATTTCTTGTAAGGTGCCAGTACGTCCCCACCCAAGCCGAACCGCGCATGGAGGAAGGCCTGGTTGTCCTTACTCGCACTGTAAAGGTCTTGGATTAGTCCAAGCAGCTTCGTACGGTCAAAGCTGTTCAATTGAGACTTGACGTTGCTCCAACCTGGCTTATTGTTTGATTTCTTAATCTCCATTACAGTTTTCCCCACCCACGTCCCGGCCTCCAATGCGTGGCGAATACCTCTGGCTCTTGTCGCGGCATCATGAGTTTAAGTCGTTGCTGTCGGCTGCTGCAACCAGAACCTGCCCCACGAAGTTTCTCACCTCTGTCGTAACCTCCAATAACGTTTCGGCACAATGAGACCACTCTCGAATTCCAACCGGTTGGAAGGTATTTGCACTGGACGCGCCAATTCAGACTTGATAACATGGCCGTGTTAGTTAACGTGGCCATGTGAAACCAGATGCCAAGATCAAAAGACAGATCGCCTATTGAAAACAAAGACGCTTTGTTTGAGCGGGTTGTCACGGATGCGTTCCGCAGCGCAGGCTGGAAGGTCAAGCGGCAGCGGTCGGATGGCGTTGATCTGGTGCTGTCACATGGAAATCAGATCTATATTGCAGAATTGAAAGTAATTGCCGAGGCGCGGCGTGATAGGGCAGTGCCCCTCCTTGCCCAAGCCATTCTCCAGGTCCAAACGAGGGCACGGTCCAGCAAGCAACCTGTTGCTCCGCTTGCAATCATTGCCTCGGAGCGCGTGCCAGAATCTGTCGCCTTGGAACTTCAAAACTTCGCCGCCCATTACGCTCCAGAAGTCGCGGTTGGGGCTGTGGATTCGCAGGGGTTCAGGTCCTTCAGAGGCCCGGGGCTCGAAGCCATCAACGCGCCACGATCTTCAAAAGCTGAACGGATTTCATCTCGCCGCGTCAGCTCACCGCATCTTTTTTCCGACCTGAACCAGTGGATGCAGAAGGTGTTATTGGCCCCGGCAATTGCAGAGCCGTACTTGTGCGCACCACGTCGAAGGTTCAAGAATGCGTCCCAACTCGCAGAGGCAGCGGGCGTCACCGTAATGAGCGCGTTCCGACTCGTTCGTGGCCTGAAAGAAGAAGGCTTTCTGGACGAAGCATCTGGCGTGCTGAAGTTGGTCCGTATTCCGGATCTGTTGCAGGCATGGCAGGCAGCAAATCTTCGTCCTGCGCAGGAGATTCCGGTTCGATGGGTCATCGCGGGAGGAAGCAAGCAACTTGGGAACGCATTGCGCGCTTATGGCGGCCGTGCACAAACCGAAACGACTTCGTCTCATTCTGGCAACTTTGCTTTGCGTCCCAGGGTCTGCCTCGCTTTGTTCGCCGCCGCCGATGCGCTCGGCACCGGATTCGTGCAAGGCGTGCCGCCCACGATTTATTTGGAAAAGGCGGACGTCGGTGCAATGAAGAAACTGGGCCTGTCACTAGAGCTCTCCGGCGAGCCGCCGGACGTATTCGTCCGAATACCACGCTCTCCAGAAGCGGTATTTCGAGCGCTTGTGATCCGGGACGGAGTGCCGGTCTCCGACGTGTTGCAGGTTTGGCTCGACGTCTCTAATCACCCGGCGCGAGGCAAAGAACAGGCAGAGCAGTTGAAGAGAGGCGTTCTTGCTCCGTTGTTTGCGGGAGACTTTTGATGCCGGGAGAATCGGACTTCGAGAAATTTCAATTGCTGGTTAGGGCCATTGAGCCGTTCCTCGATCGTGTTGTGGTCATCGGAGGTTGGGCGCATCGGATGTATCATCTCCACCCCCATGCACAAGTTCCGAAGTACGCACCTCTGATGACATTTGACGCCGACTTGGCAATTCCCGAACGAATGCCCTCTTCGGAAGAGGATATTGGCAAGCGCCTGCACGATGCCGGCTTTCGCCCCCTGTTGATGGGCGACCATACGCCGCCGGTGTCGAAGTACACCTTGGGAGAAGATCAAGGGGGCTTCTACGTAGAGTTTCTCGCTCCGCTGACCGGAAGCCGCCACAAGAGAGGCAGGCCCGATACAACTATCCGCGTCGCCGGAGTAAACGCGCAGAAGCTCCGATTTGTGGACCTGCTTCTGCTCGCACCTTGGTCGCTGGAACTGGATGTTTTAGATGTCGAACTCCGGATTGCGAATCCCGCGACCTTCATCGCACAGAAGCTTCTGATCCACGATCAACGAGAGCGTGCAGATCGGGCCAAGGACATTCTCTATATCCACGACACGATTGAGATTTTTGCCGCCGAGCTGTCCGACATCCATGGGGAGTGGATCGAAAAGGTCGCGCCGGAGTTGCATGGCAATGCCGTTCGGGATGTCGCCAAACTTTCAGTTAGGCTATTCGACAAAGTTAACGATGATGTGCGGAGTGCCGCGGAAATTACCAGGAGCGTGGGGAGAACTCTCTCAACCGAACGCCTGGTCGAAGTGTGTCGGGCGGGCCTGAAGCAGATCTTCGGATGACGACTCGAAAACGGGAGGCTGATGATGAACCGGTACGGTTTCGAATTGCGCCAGACAATCGGCCGTCACATCGATCATCCTGCGTGTCCACAGATGTGTCCACGCACCCGATCGCGATCCTCGAATAGCCTCGTTAATACTGATTAACTTGCCATGAGGTAACTTTCTGCATCGGCAAGTGAATGAATATGGTTGCGGAATTTCCGCACTCGATCCGCTTCCGGCTATTCTGTACAGGGGCCCGGAACTGATTCGATTGTGCGACGCTTGAAGGGGAGACTCTGAATGGGTGATCGGGCGCCGCGGAAGCGGATCTTCATCGTCGATCATATGTGCGTTCTTCCGTATGGCCATGCCCAGGCATCCGTGGCACTCTTTCGGCGCACGCTGGGGGAGCATTTTTCCGAGAGCCATGCGCTGGTGCCCAATGTCTTATCGGCGCGCTCCGCGAAGGAGAGAGGATTCACGCGCAGCCTGAACTATCCCTACAACGTCTACATCTACCGGCGCTTCGATTTTCTGTTGAACCGGTGTCTCAGGAGCAAGTGGCTCCGCGTCCGGTTACAGGATCGCCTCGGCCTGATCGAGGGTGGCATATTGAGGTGGATGATCGGCCGCTTCGGTTTCGACGGTGTGCTTTGGAACACTGAGCGGAACTGGGAAAAGCAGTTCAAGAGATACAGTTTCGGCAGCGACGATCTTCTCTTCTTTCCCAGTGCCGATTTCTATGGCGCCGCGGCCTGCCTGGATTTGCTGCTGAAGGGAAAGATCAGGAACCCGCCGCGCCTGCATCTGCGAATGATCGGCGTGATGGAGAATACTTGTCTCGGCAGCAAGGCCGCGTGCGATCTGCTGCTGGAGAGAGTGAAGAAGGCGACGGCACAGGGAATCGACGTCCGACTTTCCGCGGAGACGCCCGCTTATGCTTCGTATCTCGCGGAGAAACTCGGCGCGGTCGTGACTTATTTTCCTCAGCCGCTGGGCCATGATTCCGTTCCGATGCCCGCGACAGAGCCGCGGATTGCCGCGTCGATGGGAAGTGCGCGCCGAGACAAGGGCTATTTCCTGATGATGGAGATCGTGCGCAAGACGGCGCATCGCTGCGGCAATCGCGTTGTCTTCGAGATCCAATCGATGCCGTTCGACGATGATGCATTTTCGTCCGAATATGAGAGCGAACTGGTCACGCTCCCGAACTCGCGCGTGCTTCCGGCAGTCATGGAGGAGGGTGAGATGCTGGAGTTGTTCCGGCGCAGCTATGTCGCTGTGCTGCCCTACGACGCCGTAGTTTACAAACATCGCGGCTCGGCAATTCTGCAGGAGGCCATCGCATTTACACGGCCTGTCGTGTGTCTCGGCGGCGCCGCGTTTGCCCCGCTGGTAGGCCGTTATAAGAATGGCGCCGTGTGCCGCGATGTCGACGGGGTTGCGGCCGCGATCGAAGAGTGCGCGTCGATCTCGCCGTCCGAATGGGACAAGCGTCTGGCGGTCAGCCGCAGACTCTACGAGAGAGATGTCGAAGACGCCATCGCGCGGGTCCTGGCAGAACCGTAAAATTTCAATATCTCCGGGCAGCAAAAAGGGTCCCTTCTTTCGGGACCCTTCTGACTTCCTCTTGTCTGGATCATCGGCGGCGTGCAGCCGTTGAGATTAGGAGGTCGCTCCGTGCTTCAGTGCGGCGTCGTAGCCGTTCTGGAAGGCCGAGCGATATGCATTCACTGCATCGTTGCCCTTGACAGGCGGATGGACGTACAGGTGCGAAGTCTTGGCATCGATCCTGCGGTTTGCCAGCTTGTCCAGCTTGGCCGCTTCGATACCGTCGCGGAAGCCCTGCTGCGCCTGCTCGGTTCCCGCAGGCGGAGTGTTCCAGTCCTGGGTTGCATTGTTTTGGGTTTGGTTCCCTGTCTGGGAACTCTGGGCCAGCGACATAAAGGGTACGCTGCTCATAATCGCCACTGCGATCAGTGGTGTTGCAATACGGATTAGCTTGCTCATGGTGTCCTCTGAAATCTTACTTCCGGGAATAGATACTATCCCCGCAAGTCAGACGAAACTTACACCACAATAGTTGCAATTGGCAAGCACGTATGTGATAGATGTCACTTTTTGTTACATAAAGGGCAATTTGTAACTATTTGTTACATTTAATCTCCCCCAAACGGGTCACATATTGGTCAGACCTGAGCGCATTTCCTCATTGAATGCAGGCTTGATGGAGTTCAGCGCATGCGCCAGTTCCGTGGCATACGTCTCGCGGCGTTCCATCAGCTTCGGAGTCGGAACCCCATAGGCCGCGCCGTCGACCCACTGCATCAGCCCCTCGGCCGCCAGTTCTTTCGAAGCGAGACCAAGATCCTCCACGCTCGCGTCGAGGTATTGCGTATCGCGCGGATCCAGCAGCCACACCGGCTCCCCGCCGCCCAGCACCCCGGACAACCAGAAGACCTTCGCCGCGAGAAAATTCTTGCGCTGCTCCTGCGTGGTGTCGTTGAAGACAAACTTCTTCTGCCTGGCGCTGTAGTACCGCGTGGTCAGCGGGACCGGTTGGCGGTTGCCGCTCTTCACCAGCTCCAGTTGTCCCTGGTCCATGGTCTTGCGTACCGCGTTGTAGATAAAGCTCTCCGCGAACGGCTGCTCCGGCGCCGCCACGATATCGCGGAAGGTCACCGTCATCGATGCGGCGATCTTTGCATGCAGCACGCTCTCGCCACCGTCCTCCAGGCGAACTTCACCATGGACCAGCGAAGTGTCCGCGCCCGAGGTCGATTCGTGGAACGGCCAACCGAATTTGCCGAAGCTCAGCGGGAGTCCGTGCAGCGTCACATAGCAGTCCGGCCGGGGATTCTTCAGCCGCTTCGCCGACTCCGCCAGATACTCCGCCACTTCGGCCTTCAGGTCCGTTCGGCCAAACTCGAATCCTTCGCTCAGCTCCAGAAGCTGCGTCTTCTTCGGATCGACCGCCAGTGCCAGCGTAAATTTCGTCGTCGCGCCTCCCGAATATTTCTCGCCGGATTCGCTCGACACCACCACCAGCCCCGCTGACTTCGCCGCCGCCCCCACCTGTACCGCCAGAACTTCACTCATCATGCTCGAATCTTCCTCAATCTTCATCATATATTCAGCAGGAATCCTCCTTCATCCGATATTAGCGACCATTATTTCCCTGGCCTCGACAAGAGCGAATCACAGAGACCACAGAGAAACGGAGAGACCACAGAGAAGTTCGCAAAGAAAATAGACCTCTGTGTTCTCTCTTCTGCTCTGTGCTCTCTGTGATTCGCTTTTTGAGGGCTGCTCGGATAACTGGCCATCTGCGTGACGCACTACGCTAGATAGCTCCAGATTTCGGCCAGGTCTGTCTCTGCATTCTCGGTTAGACGGACAGCGTACGTTCGGCTAATAACTTCCTCCCGCGCTCGATGATGCGTTCGGCATTGAACGCAGCGACGCGGCCCGCGGCAACATCTGCCAGCCCTCGATCGATCTCCGCCTTCAGGGCCTTAATCTTATGCAACTGAAGCTCCCGCTTTGTCTTCCATTCACGCAAAGCTTCGCGGATCACTTCACTGGAAGAAGCATAATCGCCCTCTTCCACAACCGCTTTAATCAGGACTGCCATATCGGTCGGCAGGGTAATCGTCAGACGCTCGATGCCAGCCATAAACACCACCTCGGTGCATACTTTATCATACTTATGAAGCAGCAAGGAACACTGGCGCTACTGCCCAAATACTGACAGTGGGCTCTTTCCTGAGCTGGCCTCGCCAACGTCCGTCAATGAGATTTTGGCCGTCCACCTACTACGCATCCCTTCTCATCTCCCACTCATCCAACTAGCCGCATCTACTCTGCTACTCTGCCCAAACTCCCTCGAACCTCGAACCAGACACCTCGAACCTTGGAGTCCTTATGAATCTCACAGGAAACACCATTCTCATCACCGGGGGCGGCTCAGGCATCGGCCTCGCGCTCGCCCAGCAGTTCCACCAGCGCGGGAACCAGGTCATCATCGCCGGCCGGCGCAAGAGCGCGCTCGACGCCGCTACCGCCGCCAACCCCGGCATGAAGTCCATTGTCCTCAACATCGAGGATGCCCTCAGCATTGCCACCGCCGCCGAGAAGCTCATCGCCGACTTCCCCAGGCTCAACGCCGTCCTCAACAACGCCGGCATCATGCGTCCCGAAGACCTGACCAAGGGCGAGACCGCCGATGCCGAAGCGATCGTCACCACCAACCTGCTCGGTCCCATCCGGCTGACCGCCGCGCTGATGCCGCACCTGCTCAAACAGTCTGCGGCGACCATCCTCAACGTGTCGTCCGGCCTGGCGTTCGTTCCGCTGGCGATGACGCCCACGTACTGCGCCACCAAGGCCGCCATCCATTCGTATACGGAGTCGCTCCGCTACCAGCTCAGGGGCACCGCCATCAGCGTCCTCGAGATCATCCCGCCCTGGGTCGCCACCGAACTGATGGGCGAAACCCCGACCGACCCGCGCGCCATGCCGCTCGACAAGTTCATCGCCGAGACCATGCAGATTCTCGCCACCGACGCCGAGGAGATTTGCGTGCAGAACGTCCTGCCTCTGCGCAATGCCGCTGCCAGCGGCAACGAGGCCGGCTTCTTCAAAGCCTTCAACGATTCGCTCTCGCAACTCGCCGCCGACTAACACGCCGCAACTCCAATCCGGCCCGGCCGCCGTGAGCCGGATTGCGCTTCTTCCGCAACGGCTTAGCGGCTGGCTGACTCGCTGGCTGCCGGCTCCGCGAGCAGCTTTTCCACCAGTGCAGTGGTCTCGCGGACAAGGGCCTCGTGACCGGCGGTATTGCCGGGCCCGGCGAACCCGGCGTGGATCTCTTTCACGCGGCCGTCGCGGCCGACAAAGAAGGACGTGGGCCAGCAGTTGAGGTTGATCCCCTGCGGAATCTTCTCGTTGAGCTGATCGGTCGTGCCGGCGGTCAGGATGGGGTAGGGAATTCCGTAGTGCGCGATAAAGGCGCGGAGGCGGGCGGTATCGGTCTCCGGGTCGCCCTGCTCGAAGTCGAGGCCGACGATCTCGAGCCCCTTCGCGTGGAACTTCTTGTAAAGACTCACCAGGAATGGCGCCTCGTCGTGGCAGTTCGGGCACCAGGAGCCGCCGACGGCGACGATAACGACCTTGCCGCGAAATTGCGGATCGGTGTTGGAGACGGTCTTGCCCGCAAGGTCTGGGAAGCTGAAAACGAACGGAGCGGTGGGGTCCTTCACGCTGGTCTGCTGGGTAGGGTCGGTCGGAGCGGGAAGATTCTGCTTTCGGGCATCCTCGGTCCGACGGGCGATCAGATCGGCGGCCGGGGCGGCTCCGGGACGAGCGACCCCGAGCAGGTTTTTCACCGCCAAAGTGCCGTCGGGCCGCGGCGTCACGGAGTAGAGCGCGGCGCCGGCGGCGGTGAAGTGGCCGACGGTGTAGCTGGAGCCGTTCCATGTGCCCCAAAGTCCTCCGGTGTCGCCATCGATGCGCTGGATGACGGCTTTGATCACCGGACTCTTCGCTGGGGGCGGATCGACACGGAACTCCCAGGCGGATTCGCCCTTGGGGCTGCTGGTGACGATCTGCCAGTCTCCATGGATGTCGGGCGCGTTCGGCGCGGCGGAAGGATCGGCGAGCGCAGCGACCGGGCTAAGGCTGACGGGAATTGGCGATGCCTTTCCGGTGCCGCCGTAGGTGCCGGTGAGTTTGCCGCCGGTGAGAGTGGCGTCCAGCTTGCGCGCGAAGTAGTCGTAGGACGCGACCAGGTGCGCGCCGTCGAAGGTAACGCTGGAGGCGGCCGACTCGTCAGGATGCTGCGCGGGGCCGTTGAGAAAGGCGACCTTCAGTCCCGCGCCATTGCCCGAGATGCGCACAGTGACAGGGACTTGGCTGTCGCCGTGGACGGTGGCGGCGCCCTGCCAGATGCCGTCGATCGCGGCGGCGCCTGGGGTCGGGGACGACTGCGCGAGGGCGCTGACAGACAGCACGAGAAGTCCGGCGAGATGCTTCATAGGATGCTCCAATCGATTGTCGGTGGGGATGCGGGCTGCGTCCGGCTAAAACGGAAAAGCTACCAGGCAAGACGCGCGACTGTGAGGGCCAGCGAAGAGCGGCAACAGCAACACAGTTGAAGAGAGGTCTTCACACCATGACTCTAGCCCGAGGCGCAACGCGAGGTCAAGCGCGGGACGGTGGTCGATCAGTTTGAAGTCCGGGGCAAACAAAGTTACCTATAACCCCGCAATTGCGGGATGTTCACACGTCCGGAGTCGGGGCGAAAGGAAGAATCGATAGTGATTTGTGTGGTGGTGTGATTTCGGATCGACCACAATGGAGTATGGGGAGTTCCCTTAGACAAAAGGAAGGTTCACAGGCCGAGTAGTTATGAGAAGGATATCTTGGGTGATTATTGTCGTCGGCGTCAGTTGCTTCGCCCTGAAGCTTTCTACGCATGTGATGCCGGAGTTTCTCTGCGTGTTACTGGCCCTCGCTCTCTTCGTAGCTCTGGCGATGCTGTTTGTGGTGGCCCTGCTGGTAGGGTTCATCCGATGGCGGGAAACTTCACGCTCATGGTTTGTACCGGCTCTGGTTTGCCTTGTGTTTATTCTTTGCAGTTGGTACTTTGCATCGCCGATAGGGCAGCGAATATCCAACTGGAGATTTGGAAAACACTTTGCCGAATATTCCAGGGTCGTAGACGGTTTTCGAGGCGGATACATTTCATGTCGGACGACATGCAACGCCGAATTTGAGACGGTTGAGTCGACAAAGATTCCGGGTCTTATAGGCCTTCCAAAGGGCCTGCGAGAGATTCGAGGTGAACGTTGCGATGACGGAGGCTTTGCGTTATTGTTTTGGCTCGATACTGACGTCCCTTTGCTTCACGAGGGATACATATTCAAGGGTTATAGAGAGAAGAGCAATTGCAACACCGGCCCTATGAACCCGGAAAAGCGATGGGAAATCCGGCATATTACAGGGCAGTGGTATCACTTCTCAGATCAACCTGGGTTGTAGGACAACTGTTCGCGCAGTATCCCCTCCGGAAACGTCGCGTGATGATTATCAAGTTAGCTCAGGCACAGTTGAAGAGCGCCGAAGGCGCGACCACATACCAGCCCAGCCCGAAGGGCTGGGTAGAGGATACGGAATGATCGGAGCGCTGAAGGCGCGACACATTCTTTCCAAAGATGTGTATGTTTCGGGCCTTCAGCCCTTTCAGGTCCTTTTTGCCAGTTACCTGGGCCTTCGGCCCAGGCTGGTATATGACGGGCCTTCGGCCCTTTTCTGGCCCTGCCTGAGCAAGCTTGATAATCATCCGTCGCCTTTTCGAAAACTTCAGTCAGTCACTTCAGATTGACCCACTACCAACGGGACCTGCCACTCAATCGCCTCTACCGCATCGGCGCGTACTCGCAGCGCTAGCACGCGCCGCTTGGCCGCACCGCGGTCCCTGTCTCCTGTGTTGGCGAGGTCTGCGGGTTCGGAATCGGATATGGCGTGGTACTGGCCAGGCTGGTGAGACATCCCGTAATCGTCTGCTGAATCGCCGGCGACGGAGACGGCAGAGCGGGCATCGACTGATCCGGCTTGCTGAAGTTGAACGCGCCGGTCAGGTCGCCGACTGTTGCGCGCCGCCACGCGCTCAGGTTGGGAACTTCGGCGCCGAAGCGCGTCTCCAGAAACCGCAGCACGGACGTGTGGTCGAACAGCTCAGAGGAGACGAACCCTCCCCGGCTGAACGGAGAGATCACCAGCATGGGCACGCGAAATCCTAGGCCGATCGGCCCCGTTATCGCCGGAGAGCCGACCACCGTGGGGTCCGGAACCGCCGGCGCTGTAACGTATTCGCCCGCGGTGCCCGGAGGCGCAGTCACCGGAGCAACGTGGTCGAAGAAGCCGCCATTCTCGTCGTACGTGACGAATAGCGCCGTCTTCGCCCACTGCACCGGATTCGCGCTCAACGCGGTGATCATCGACGACAACGTGATCTCGCCGAACAGGGACGGCGCGGGAGGATGATCAGAGTCGACGATCGAGGCGATGACCCAGGACACCTGCGGCAGGTTTCCCGATAGCGCGTCCGCCAGAAAATCAGTGGGGAACTGAGGCAGGAATGCATTCTGATAGAGCGGCGAAGAGGGGTTCTGGAAGTTCTTGAAGTACGAGAGAACGTTGTCGGAGAAGATGCTGTTGAGGATGTTCTGGTCGGGAGACGTGTACACCTTCCACGAAATTCCGCGCGCCTGAAGCTGCTCCGGCATGGTCGTATACGTCAGCTTGCCAAAGAAGGCGGACCGGTTGGTCACCAGCGTCTGCAGCACGGGACCGCCGTTCTGGCCGGCCGGGTCAATGGATGCCGCCATCGTATACAGGCGGTTCGGATCAGTCGGGCCCATCACCGGGCAGAAGTAGTTGTCGCACAGGGTAAAGCCGTCCGCCACAGCATAGTAGAAGGGAATGTCCGCCCGCGTGTAATAGCCCATGCATAGGACGGCATCGTTGGCGTTGATCGGCAGGCGCGACGTCACAAAGCCGTCCATCGCGCCGTTGTTCCAGCTCTGATGTTGCGGGACCCAGTCGTGGCTGATGTCGTGGGTGCAAGCCGCGTTCGTCTTCGACGTATCCAGATGGAACGGCATGAGGACGCCGGCGGGAGGACTCGCAGTATTCGCCGGGTCAGGCTGCCGGAAGGCCGCGGAGGTATCGGAAAAGCCGCGCACGCCCCGGTAGCTGCCGAAGTAATGGTCGAACGAGCGATTTTCCTGAATGAAGATGACGACGTGGTCGATGCCGGTGAGCTTGGCGCAGCCGGTCGAGCCCTGAATCGCAGAAACGGCGGAACTGACCGCGCCGCATCCGGGCAGAAGCGTGGCTGCACCCGCGGCAGCGCCAATCTTCAATACGTCGCGTCGGGTAAGGCTTCTGGCCGGCATGAAAGGCCTCTTCCCTAGTCTGAAGTCTGATAGTTCGATGCGGTTCGACGGCTCTGAATGGACCCAGCGGCGAACCCAAATGTTAGCGGCGGCCGGCACACCCAGTGCCGGTCGCCACCCTGCCCCGCGCAAATGTGTTGACAAGCCGACGTAGGTAATTCACTGTATTTACATCCACATGCAACACCGTTGTAGCAATCGATTGACTTATCGCGCGAACCCGTATTTAACTCTTCGGAAGCTTCGCCGGTAGAGACAAAGATAAGAGTCGAACCAGATCCTGAGTTCGACGTGCGCTTTCATTCAACCGAAAGCCGCAAAGTTGCACGTTTTTGAGGAGGCATCATGAAGAAATCAGGCTATTTCCTTCGCATCGCACTCTGCCTCACCATGCTCTTCGGGTTGGCAGCCTTTGCCACAGCCCAGGAGACAACAGGCAGCATCAGCGGCACCATCACCGACTCGTCAGCCGCCGCCATCAAGGGCGCGAGCGTCATCCTGACCAACACCGACCGCGGACAGGACGTGCGCGTCCTTAC
>DASWCA010000342.1:0-12813 GCA_036390355.1 Acidobacteriaceae bacterium | reverse complement strand
GCGGCCTTCGTGGATGATGGAGAGCACGTCGCGTGCGGTCATGACGACGTTGAGCGCGAAGGGCTCACCATCGACGAGGCACTGGTATCCCTTGTCGGCGCGCTCGAGTTCGATCTGGTGCAGGTTGCCATCAATCAGGACTTCGTATTTCATCTGCCCACCCCTTCGGTGCGTGCGGCGGCTTTCCATCCGCTGAGCTTGGTGGTGCCGTTGGACGCAGGAGCGGCGGTGCGCGGCGCGGTTGCGTGGAGTCCATCCTGATTGCGGGCGGGCTGGGAGCCGGGGGGCGGCTGCTGGGCAAAAATGGCGGCGGCCAAGGCGACGATGGGAGTACGGCGGGCGGTGCGGGCATCGCCGACCGGGGGCTCTTTCAGGAGGCGGTCGAGGAATCCGGTATCGATGCGTCCGGCCTGGAAATCGGGGTGAAGAAGGATTCGGCGGAAGAGCGAAATGTTGGTCTTGATGCCGCCGATGAAGTATTCGATGAGAGCACGCCGCAGGCGGTTGATGACCTGCTGCCGAGTCTCACCGTAGCCGATGATTTTGGCGAGGAGCGGATCGTAGTCGAGCGGCACGACCCATCCCTCGTACATGCCGCTGTCGCGGCGGATGCCGGGACCGGAGGGCGAGATGAGGCGGGTGATGCGTCCGGGAGAGGGGAAAAAGTTGTTGTCGGGGTCCTCGGCGTAGATGCGGAGTTCCATGGCATGGCCGCGGATGATGATGTCCTCCTGCTGGAGAGAGAGTGGCTCTCCGGCGGCGACACGGATTTGCAACTGCACGAGATCGATTCCGGTGACCATTTCCGTGACAGGATGCTCGACCTGGAGGCGGGTGTTCATTTCAAGGAAATAGAAGTTCTTCTTGGCATCGACGAGGAACTCGACGGTTCCGGCGTTGCAATAGTTGGCGGCCTTACCGACGCGGACGGCGACCTCTCCCATGCGGCGGCGCATGTCGGGATCGACGAAGGAACAGGGCGCCTCTTCAAGAACTTTTTGATGGCGGCGTTGCACGCTGCACTCGCGTTCGGCGAGATAGATGACGTTGCCCTGGGTGTCGCCGAAGATCTGCATCTCGACATGACGCGGATCTTCGATGAACTTCTCGATGTAGACCTCGGAGTCACCGAAGGAGCGCTGGGCCTCGCTTTGCGCCGAGGCCAGGGCAGCGGCGAGCTCATTGGGATTGGTGACCATGCGCATGCCTTTGCCGCCACCTCCGGCGGAGGCCTTGAGCATGACGGGGTAGCCGATGGATTCGGCAACGGCGAGAGCTTCTTCGGCGCTCTTGAGGCCCGTGTCGGTTCCGGGGACGAACGGAACATTGGCCTTCTTCATTTGCTGGCGGGCCTTGGTCTTGGAGCCCATCATCTCCATGGATTCCGGCGAGGGACCGATGAAGACGATTCCGGCTTCGCGGCAGGCACGGGCGAAGCCTGCGTTTTCGGAGAGGAATCCGTAGCCGGGATGGATGGCCTCGGCTCCACTGCGGCGAGCGGCCTCGAGGATCTTGGGGATGTTCAGGTAGGACTCGGAGGCCTGCGCGGGTCCGAGGTGCTCACAGAAATCCGCTTTGCGCACGTGGAGAGCACGCCGATCGACATCGGAGTAAACCGCGACCGACTCAATGCCCATCTCGCGACAGGCACGAATGACGCGAACCGCAATTTCGCCGCGGTTTGCGATCAGAATTCGCTTGAACATGAATACTTTCCCTCTGAAAGGCGAGCTTCGGTAAAGTTCTGGATGTTATCAAAAAATAGAGGTGAGGGGGAACAGAGAAGCGTGAGCTGAGGACAGGAATCATCACGTAGGAATACGTGAGTTCTTTGGGAGTCGCGGGGCGGAGTTCGGCGGAGGCTACGCGCGGGAGGTTTCGAGACGTCCGTTGGCGAGCGCAAGGGTTTGGTGGACTTGTTCGACGCGATTGCGGAGGCGGTCGATAGTGGCGGTCAGGAGCTTGGCCTTTTCCATGAGGCCGCGGTCGGTCGCCACCTTGAGAGTGGACAGCGCGTTCTGGTTGGCGGAGGATGCGGCTTCGACAAGGATGGCGAGAGCATCAGCGTGGGGGCGCCAGAGATGGGTGGAGTCCTGACGTAGCCTGAACTCTTCGATTTCGGCCTGCATGCGGGCCATGACGGCAACCAGGCGGATGAGGGATCGCGCATTGTCGCCGCGAAAACTCTTTTCCTGGTGAAACTCGGCAGAACAGGCATCGGCTTCGTGAGGCTGGAGGACGAAGTTGCCGAACTTCATGGGAACGACCTGACGATAACGCTCGTCGGCGGCACGGACCCAGCTGCGAAGCGAGTCTTCGACGGAGCGGATGCGGGTCTCCTCCTGAAGTTGTCCGTGGTCGGTGAAGGTGTGGAGAGGCGTGGTGGCGGAGAGAGCAGCCGCCGTGGGCGGTGCGGCAGGCGCAGAGGTGGGCGCGTGCGCGACGCGGGCTGCGGGCCGGGGGCTGGGGCGCGACATGTCGCCTGGGTTGGAGTGGGAGCGGGAGTCGACAGCCTTCTTGAGGCGCGAGAAGTGGCGGAAATGATCCTGGGCGCGGCGGTATTCGGTCTTGAGGATGGTTTGCTCCTCGACCTGAGTGAGATGCTGCACGGTTACGTCTCCGTCGACCCGGGAGGAGAGGCTGCCGCCACGCTGCTGGATGTCCTGGGCATAGGACTTGATGCGGACAGCGGCGTCGGCGAAAAGTTCGGAGAAGCGGCGCCCGAATTTGTAGTTGTAGGGGGCTATGGCGGCCAAGGCGTGAGGATGGTAAAAAGCAGAGCCGAAGGTGTGCTTGATGGTACGCGCCTTCTGCATGAGGCCGGAGTCGATGAGACGGTCGAACTGCTGAATCTGTTCCACTTCTTCTCCGAGGTACTCAAATTCATCCAACATCCTGGACTCTTCGGGAGTGAGGTGGGGGAGTTCGGCGTCGTCGAGAATTTCCATGAGGGCGATTTCGAAAGGGGGAACCGGGGCAACGCCATCCATTGACAGGCCGCGCTTGTCCCACTGGCCGGGAACGCGGGGGTTGCGGTAGAGGAAGGTGGCGACGAAATCCGTTTTGTCGCGGTCGAAGTCGTTTTTGGATTGCTTGCGGGCGTAGTAGCGGAGGAGGGCCTCGGCAAGATCCTGATCGATGGTGGTGGTAAGACTGTGGCGGAGCATGTCTGGCGTGATGGCCATGTCGAGGAGCTTGAGCCAGCGCCGCATGGCTGGGAGGAGCTCGGAAACGTTGCGGTCACGGGAGCGGAGGGAGGCGGCTTCCAGGCCACTGGGCGGGGTGACCTCATCCTCTAGGAATTCACGCAACAGGTTGAGATAGAAGCCCTGCACGATTTCGAGGATGGTGAGTTCCCAGTTGAGATCAACAGCCACTGCGGCACTCCAGATGTGTGGTGAGAGTTCCAGTCTAGACGATGACAGCAGATAGCGGAACTGCGAAATGAAATTGGAATGCAAACGGCCTCTCCGGGAAGAGGCCGCTGTATAGAGCGAAGAGCACAGGAGAGATTATTTTCCCTGCTGCTGGTCCATGACGATTCCGCCGGGACCCTGCTTGTTGGCCTTTTCCTTTTTGGTGGCGATTGTCTTGTCCACCCATCCATCGGCAGCTTTCAGGTCGGCGATGCGGGCGTCGGGAGCATCACACTCGTAGTCGGCGCGCTCACGGTACATGAGGTTCATGTAGGCCATGGCATCATCGTAATCTTGACGAAGCTGGAGGGCCTTGTTGAGCAGGCCGATACCTTCCTCAACGATGGGAGCATTGTGGGTCTTGACAACGTCACAGACCTTCTTGTCCTTGAGGGGATCGGTGGCCTTCATGCCGAGCTTGTTGCGCTCTTCCTGACGGAACTTGTAAGCCTGGGTCCAGTCGATGAAAGCGACCGAGTAGTAGGATTCCGGATCATTGGGATCGATCTGGACGGCCTTGTTGTAGAACTGTTTGGCTTGATCGAAATCCTTCTGCTGCAGGTAAAGGTAGGCAATGCCTTTGACGGAGTTGATGTTGTTGGCATCGACCGCGAGCACCTTTTTGTATTCTTCGATGGCTTGTGCGGCGAAACGCTTGTTTTCTTCGGTTTCCGCGCCGGGTACATACTGCTGTGCGTAAGCGGTGGCGAGATAGATGCGCGCGTTCAGGAGGGTGGGGTCAAGACTGACGGCGGTCTTGAAGTGTTCGATCGCCTCTTCGTAGCGGGCATTCTTGTAGGATTGCACGCCCTTGTTGAGGTGATCGCGAGCCTGGAGCTTGGTGCAGCCGGCAGAGGCCAGTACGATGAGAGCGAGGAACAAACTGGCCAGCACACGTACGATTCTGTTCATTTGAATGTCACCTTCCGTTGCCAATTTTGGCCGGGGTCTAAGGTCTCGGGAGAAGCTTGGGCGCCGAGTGGACGGCAGTAATTGCCGCTTCGGCTGCTGGCGCCTCGACTCCCGAATGTCGAATTACCGGGAGCTGCGAGGAGGTGGGAGTGCAGCTTGCACCGCACTCCCGTTCAACCGGTTCTCGCGATTCCGGCTACTGACCGGCTTCGATCTTGGCCGTAATGAGACCCACCTTGTCCACACCAGCAGCGTGGACTTTGTCAATTACCGAGGCTACGTCGGCGAAGGTGAGATCTTCATCACCCTTGACGAACGCAACCTTTTCAGCGCGCGTCTTGAAGATGTCTTCAAGACGGCCCTGCAGTTTATCCATCGTGACATCGTCCTGGTTGATCTTGATGGTGTTGTTCTTGAGCACCTGGACGACGATTGTGCGCTGATCCGGCTCAGACTGTTTCTGAGGCTGCTTCGGCGGCTGAGGAACCAGCGCGTCGAGACCCTTGGGCGTGAGCGGTGTGATGACCATGAAGATGATCAGCAACACGAGCAGCACGTCGATCAACGGCGTTACGTTAATGTTTGCCTGAGGACCACCGTCCCCGCCGCCAACTGCCATTGCCATAGCGGTCTCTCCTACTTGGTCCCGGCAGATGCCGGCGATTCGAGCGCACCCTGTTTGCGTTCTTCGGTGAGCAGTCCGAGTTGATCCACTCCGGCGGAGCGGACGTTATCGACTACCGCGACGACATCGCCATATTTGGCGCCAGCGTCAGCTTTCACGAAGATACGTTTGTCGGGCTTGTTCGACAGTTTATCTTTCACCTTGTCGGTCAATGTCTCCGCGGAGACGACGTCGGAATTGAAGTAAATCTTCCCGTCGCGCATGACAGCCACGATGAGGGAATCTTCCTTGTCGGCTTCGGGCATCTTGATCGGATTGTCGGTCTTCGCCAGAGTTACGCTGACACCCTTCTGGAGCATCGGCGTAATCACCATGAAGATGATCAACAATACGAGCATAACGTCGACCATCGGTGTCACATTGATGTCCGAGTTAACGCCAGCGACCTTCTTTTTCTTCCCGTTTGCCATTTGCTTCCCTATCTCCGGGTATCAAATTACCGGCGAACGTTGCGACGCTTCAAGAAGTAGTCGATCAACTCGCTGGAGCTGTTTTCCATTTCCACGTCAAAGGCTTCGACGCGGCCGGTGAAGTAGTTGAACATCCAGACGGCCGGGATGGCCACGAACAAGCCGATGGCGGTGGTGACGAGGGCTTCCGAAATGCCGCCAGCGACGGCAGCCAGACCAGTTGCCTTTGCGCCCGAGATGCCCTTGAAGGCGTTCAGAATGCCGACTACGGTTCCGAACAGTCCGACGAACGGGGCGGTGGAACCGATAGTGGCCAGACCAGCCAGACCACGCTTCAGTTCGGCGTGAACGATGGCTTCGGCACGCTCAAGAGCGCGGCGGGAAGCTTCGAGCTCTTCGCCCGGCAACTCGGTGGATTCACCGTGAGCCTTGAATTCCTGCAGACCGGCGGAGACGACCTTCGCCAGATGGCTCTTCTTATTGCGGTCGGCAACCTTGATAGCTTCTTCGATCTTGCCGTCCTTGAGAGCGCCGGCAACGGCTGGAGCAAAGGCGCGGGACTGGCTGCGGGCAGCCGAGAAGGCAAGCGCGCGATCAATCATGATACCGATCGACCAGCCAGACATGAGGAACAACACGATGACGACCACCTTAGCCAAGGTGCCCATCTGTTTCCACAGGGAGATCGGATCCCATCCGATACCACCCTCTGGCTCCTGGAAGAGCAGGACTGCGGCTTGGTGCATGTTGCACAGAACCAAAGTTGCAATGTTTGCGAGAACCATGAGTTGAATTTCCTCCTCAGAACTCTTTCAGACTTCTGATCTTTTTAGTTAGTGCGCAGCCTCTCGGGTACGCGGTCGATCGTTTCGAACCTGAGGCCGCCACTTGCGGGAATTTTCCCTTGGGGGGCGGACAGGATCTCTGAGCTTGAGAAACTCTGCCAGCAAAAGAGTTCAGATGCCAAACTGGCGCGAGAAACCGATTCTCAGCTCAGAAAAAGCAACTCCTCAGTATTAGCCGGAACTTAGCCCCCAGCCAGGGTGAAATTCACAGTTACTTGAGTGTCCACCTCAACCGGCTCACCGTTGAGGAAGTACGGCTTGTACTTCCACTGACGAACCGCATCAATGGCACTCTGGATCAACATGGGGTGACCGCTGACAGCGCGCAGATTCTGAATGGTGCCGTCCTTGCCGATAACCGCCTGGAGGACAACCGCTCCCGAGATGCGGGCCTGCTTGGCCAGCGGCGGATAGGTCGGCTGCACCTTGCGAATCACCATGCCCGTGGTGACACCGGCGGAAACTTTCACGCGCTGCGGGGTCGCGGCCTTGGGAACCGCGGTGGGAGCAGAGGACATGATCGATCCGAGCACGCCGCCTACGACACCACCGGCCTGACCTCCAGGTACACCACCGACGACACCGCCTACCACGCCACCACTGCTCGGCGGGGCTTCGTCCTCCTTAATCATCTGGATCTTTTTGGGGATCTGGGTCGGAGCCTTGAGCTGTCCGTTGTCGATCTCCGTCGTAGGCTTGACCACCTTGACCGGAGCCGGAGTTGCGGCCGGCGGAGGAGGAGGCGGTGGCGGCGGCGGGGGCGCGACCAGATAGCCCATCAGCTGCTGCTTGGGAAGTGCTTCAGTGTAGATCAAAGGAATCAGCACGAGTACGCCGACTAGGGCGAATTGAATCAGGAACGACACCGCGGTTGCCCATGGGCCACGCCGGTGCAGTCTCGAGTTTCTCCCGCCAGACTCCAGGAGGCTGTCTTCAAACATAAGCCTGTTCTCCGTTACTAAAGGGAATAGACACCGGGGGCGATCATTTTGCTCCCGAAATCGGGCATGGACCTCAAAAAATCCTGAAAAATCTCACGCCACCAGGTACTCACTAAGAGCGTGCGATAAGCAAAACAGCAGTTTTCGGATAACAGCAAGGCGGGCGACCGTTGAGGCGACCCGCGTTACCCGAAAAAATCACTTGAAGACTGAACTACGCCTTTGCAGGAGCTTTGTAGCGGCGACCTTCGGTGCTGGGCGTCGGCGCTCCGGGTACAGTCTTATTCCCGCGCCACTGCTGATAGGCAACCAGCATGGGGGCGGCAATGAAGATCGATGAGTAGGTGCCAATTATGATGCCGATGACAAGGGCCATAGAGAAGCCATGCAAAACTTCTCCGCCGAACAGGAACAGGGCAACCACGGTGAGGAAGGTCAGTCCGGAGGTCAGGACCGTTCTGCTCAGGGTCTGGTTGATGCTCTTGTTCACGATTTCGGTCAGCGAATCCTTGCGGAGCAGCTTGATGTTCTCGCGAATACGGTCGAAAACCACGATGGTGTCGTTCATGGAGTAGCCGACCAGGGTGAGAATGGCGGCGATGACCGTGAGTGAAATCTCGGTGTTGAGCAGCGAGAAGGCACCGACCGTGATCAGCGTGTCATGGAAGCAGGCGACGACAGCAGCCACACCATAGATCAGTTCGAAGCGGAACCAGAGGTACACCAGCATTCCAAGCAGCGAATAGAGGGTGGCGAGCATGGCGCGCGAGCGGAGCTGGGCTCCGACCTGAGGTCCGACGATCTCGACGTTACGGACGCCGAAGTTCGAGGTGAAGAAATCCTGCTGGAGCGACTGCACGACGGGACCGGGTACGACGCCGCTGATGTCAGAGATGGAGTTCAGGACGCCGCCCCGAGTCTTGTCGCGGAAGTCCACGATGGAACGGGCGAACTGGCCGTACTGCGTGGCCGCGTCGGTTCCGAGGTGGAGCGGATCGGCCTTGAGCAGGTAATCCTGCAGCGAGGTGTAGCCGACATTGTTGAGATCGGTCTTACCCGGCTCGGCATTGGCTCGCAGGGCCTGGACGATCTTTTCCTTACCCTGATCGAGCGCCTGCTCGCTGGTTTCGCGGATGTCGAGCTTGATGAGGAGCTCGTTGCGTCCGGGACGAGTGTCCGCCTGGATGGTCGCATTCTTGAGGCCGGCGCGGTCGAGTTCGGTGCGGATGGCGTCCACGTTGGGCGACTGGGTGAACTTGACGTCAACGACGGTGCCGCCGCGGAAGTCAATGCCGAGCGGAACTCCATGCCAAGCAAGCATGGAGACGATGCCAGCGATGGAAAAGATCAGCGAGAGAGCGAGAAAGAACCACTTCTTGCCAAGGAAATCGATATTAGTGTCACGAAACAGTTCCACTGTAGAAGCCTTCTACCCGAGAAGCGCGGGCCCCTCTGGAATTCTTGTGCGCCGCAGACGGTGCCGCGGCTTTACATCTGACTTGCTGCGGCGGGCTCCCCGGCAATGCCAGAGAAACCCGCCAATTCCCCACACATGCCAAAGAGGGCATATGTGGGCCACACTAGATCGAGAGCGCCTCGCCAACCTTGTGACGGTTGAGGATGCTGTCGAAGATGGTGCGCGAGACGAAGACGGCGGTAAACAGGTTCGCCAGCAGACCAAAGGTCAGCGTGACGGCGAAGCCCTTAACCGGACCGGTTCCGAACAGGAACAGGATGGCAGCCGAAACAATCGTGGTGACGTGAGTATCGACGATCGTCACCCAGGCATGACCAAAACCCTGCTCCACGGCCGAGGGTGGAGTCTTTCCGGCGCGCAGCTCTTCGCGAATACGCTCAAAGATCAGCACGTTGGAGTCGACACCCATACCGACGGTGAGGATCAGACCGGCGATGCCCGGCAACGTGAGCGTAGCTCCGGAGAAGCCGAGGAAGCCGAGCAGGATAACCAGGTTCAGGATCAGCGCGAGGTTCGCGTTGATGCCGGCGAAGCGGTAGTAGATCAACATGAAGACCATGACGGCGATCATGCCGATCAGAGCAGCGCGTACACCCTGATGAATCGAGTCAGCACCGAGCGAAGGACCGACAGTGCGTTCTTCGAGGTACTTGATGGAGGCCGGAAGAGCACCGGAGCGCAGGACCATGGAAAGATCCTTGGTCTGCTGTTCGCTGAACGAACCGGAGATGCGTCCCGTGTCGCGGATCGCTTCCTTGATGTTGGCGATTTCCTGCACCTTGCCATCAAGCACGATGGCCAGCGGCTCGCCAACGTGGGCGGAGGTGAAGTTGTAGAAACGGTCGCCACCGTCACGGGTAAGGGTGAAGATTACGTCGGGACGGCCACTCTCTTCGTGTCCGGCTTCAGCAGAACGCAGGTCGCGGCCGCTGACGGCCGAGACACGGCTGATGAGATAGAAGACGTCGCCGTTGGCATCGCCACCGGCTTTGCTGCCAATGCTCTTGCCCTTGATGATGACCGAGTCGGAGGGAAGAACGCCACCGTGGGCGGCGAGCACTTCCTGCTCACTGTTGTAGGCACGTCCGTTGTCCATGCCCTGCCGGATTTCCAGCATGGCGGTAGACTGCATGACTTCCTTGACGCGGGCGGGATCGTCCACGCCGGGAAGCTGCACGAGAATCTGATATTCGCCGAGGCCGTGTTCCTGAATCACCGGCTCGGAGACTCCGAGCTGGTCGATGCGGTTGCGGATAGTCTCAATGGCCTGCTCGACGGCGCGCTTCTTCATGGAATCGAGAACCGGCTGTTTGAGAGCCACGGTCCAGGAGTTATCCGCGCCGGAGACGAGATCGTATTCGCCGAACTGATCGGAGACGACCGAGCGAAGATCGCCGGCGGCACCGAGGTCAACGCCGCGCAGGGTGATCTTCTGCGGAGCGGCTACGGGATCGATCTTGACGATGTCCCCGAAAGCGATGTTTTTCTTCTTCAGAGCATCCTTGAGCCGCTCGATGGTCTGATCGGTTTCTGCGTTGACGGCGTCGTTTACCTGCACCTGGAGAATCAGGTGAGTGCCGCCGCGAAGGTCAAGGCCGAGATGGATGTTCTGCTGAACGCCGGCCATCACGCCGTGCTGTTTAATTTCTTCAATGCTCTTCTGTGGATCGGTTCCGAGGAAAATCCCCCAGATGAACACGACCAAGGTAGCGAGGATGAGTACAACTTTCCAGAGCAGGTTCTTCTTCATGGAAACCGCGACCGCCTAAGATTTCTTTACGCTGTCGTCGACTGTAACCGACGCAATAGCGTTGCGAGCAACTTCAATTTTCAGGTTGTCGGGGGCGACGCGGAGAACGATGCTTCCCGTGTCAGTGCCCTCGCCCTGCCTGATTGAAAGAATGATACCGATGATGCCTCCGGTGGTGGTGACACGGTCGCCGGACTTAAGCTCGGCAAGCATGCTTTGCCATTTTTTCTGCCGCTTTTGCTGTGGCATGATAAGGAGGAAATAGAAGATGGCAAATATTGCCACCATCATCAGAAGAGAAGTCATCCCGGCGCCGGACTGCTGAAACAAGACGAGGGATGCGAAATGAGCAATCATTCTTTTAGGGCTCCCGCCGCTGACCGGTGCCCGCAATGGCAGACCGCGGCGCAGAAAATTGTATTTACCTAGATCGGCGGCAGGTTCGTGTACGAGAGACACACTCTGGGTACATGTGTGACCCACCGCTGGTGCCAAAAGTATCTTCTGGTATCTGGGAGTTCAGATTATCGCGAATTCCAAGTTCCAGCACGCAGAAATTCGGGGTGACGGTCGCGAAGAGGTAAATACTTGGCGAACGCCAACGATGCAGCCCGCTTTATACCGCAGAACGGGCGCTTGCAAATTCCCCTGAAATGATAGTCTCTCGGACGCGCCGCATGATGTCAAGGTAGTGCGCGAGATTATGCACGGTATTGAGCACCTGGGCGAGCACCTCCTGAGACGAATAAAGGTGGCGAAGATAGGCTCGTGAGTAGCGGGCACAGACCTTGCAGCGGCAATTCGGGTCAATAGGACCTTCGTCGCGGGCAAAACGCGCATTTTTGATATTCAACTTCCCTTCGGTCGTAAAGAGCAGGCCGTGGCGGGCGGCGCGGGTGGGCATGACGCAATCCATCATGTCCACGCCGAGGCGGACGTACTCAACAATTTCCTCGGGGGTGCCAACGCCCATCACATAGCGCGGCTTGTCGGCGGGAAGCATGGGAATGGTGGCGTTCATCACCTCCCAGGTCTTTTCGCGCGGCTCACCGACGGCAAGGCCGCCGATGGCGTAGCCGGGAAATCCGATTTCAACGGTGCGCTCGGCAGATTCGCGGCGCAGGTCGGGATACATGCCTCCCTGCACGATTCCGAAAAGGGCTTGGGACTGTGGAGAGCCGAGCTGGCGGGTCTTCTCCTCAAACCAGGGGACCTCGTGCTTGTGGGCCTCGAAATACTGCTTGCTGCGCAGAGCCCAGCGGGCGGTCATTTCCATGGACTTGCGGGCGCGCTCGTAGGTGGCTGGGAACTCGGTGCACTCGTCGAAGGCCATGATGATGTTGGCGCCGAGTCCGATTTCGGCGGCAAGAGATGTCTCCGGGGAGAAAAAGTGCAGAGAGCCATCGATGTGCGAGCGGAACTGTACGCCATCCTCGGTGAGCTTGCGGAGGTCGCTGAGGCTGAAGACCTGGAATCCGCCGGAGTCGGTGAGGATGGGCTTGTGCCATGACATGAACTTCTGCACGCCGCCGAGCTGGCGGACGGTTTCAACGCCGGGACGGAGATAGAGGTGGTAGGTGTTGTTGAGCAGGATCTGGACATCGAGCTCTTCGAGGACGTCCTGAGGAACACCTTTGACGGAGGCGACGGTTCCGACCGGCATGAAGACGGGGGTGCGGACCTCTCCGTGAGAGGTGAGGAAACGGCCGGCGCGAGCAGCGCCACAGGTGGCTTCAACCTGGAAGGAAAATGACATGGAGCTTAGATTGTAAGGCAGGAGAGCGGGCGTCGGTGGGAAAGAGGCAAAGGCTCGTGGGGTGGGGAGGGCTCGCAATCCCACATTCGCCAAGAACGGGCGGATGTGGGCTACCTGAGGCTTTGTGATGCGAAGGGCAAAGGCTGGTACAGACGATGGCGGGGTTCGAGTGTAGGATTTTTGTATGCATACGTTGAAGGCCGTTATTTTCGATTATGGGAAGGTGCTGTCGCTGCCGCCAACGCTGGAGCAGTGGCAGGCGATGAGTTCGCGATTTGGAAAGGCGCTGCAGGAATTTCAAGCAATTTACTGGGGGCATCGCGAAGAGCTGGACCGGGGGACGCTGGACAATATCGCCTACTGGAAAAAGGTGGGGAGCGACTGCGGGCTGGCGATTAGCGATGACGAGGCACGGGAGCTGATCGGCCGCGACAATGCGCAGTGGACGAATGAGTGTCCCGAGATGCTGGAGTTTGCGCGTGATTTGCATGAGGCCGGATACAAGACGGCGATTTTGAGCAATATGCAGCATGAGATGCTGGCGGCAATGCGGCAGAAGTTCGACTGGCTCGGGGAGTTCGATGTGCAGATTTACTCCTGCGAAGTGGGGCTGGTGAAGCC
>DASWCA010000341.1:0-2102 GCA_036390355.1 Acidobacteriaceae bacterium | reverse complement strand
TTGCTTCAAACGCGGACATAAAAACCATCAGCTGCAAGAAACGAGTTCCGGGTTGTTCTACAACTTTGCGAGGGAACGATGTCTATCAACAGAAGCAACACAAGCTGATTCAGCGCTTCTCACCGATTGCGCCACTTTGATCTGACAAAATACGTCAGCGCGGCGCATTACACCCCGCTTCGAATAAATCCGGTTAATCAGGGGGATATTCCGCACGCGTTTCCAATTAAACGCGACTATTTGTCATGCGGATTATCGCGCGCCATTTTCTTAAAAATATTCATACAACGTACGCTTTGCCGGAAAATCCGAACATGGTCGCCGAATTGCTTAACAGGCTGCTGAAGTACAGCCGAGTTGAAGAGGCCTCGCTCCAATTACGTGACTCTCGTCGCAAGATTTTTCGCATTGTGCAAATTCAATGCGAATTCAACGTCTCTTTAAGCGTTTTGAGGCCAATTCCTGGGCTCATTTCCGCGTTTTCCGTCACTATGGACGGACTTGTGCCAAGGATCGCAGGCGCACGAGGTTGTATGCGGCCATGTTCAGCACAAACATCTGATCCACCTTCTTCAACCCGCGCACTAAGCGCCCTCGTCTCGGAAGAGAAAGAAAAGGCCATTGACTTGTATGTCAGGTTGAACAGCCTGAGTGGATTCACCGGATTTTTTACTAAAATTGACATCACTGGCTTACCACTCGCTACGATTGCGCTTAGCCTCGTTTTCACGATTCTTGGCCTCTTTGAGGGCGGAAACACGAAACTGTACGACCTCGCCAATTTAACGCTTGGGGCCTTTCTCGGATCCTACGTGCAACGTCAAGTATCTTCGAGCCGCTCGAATCGGAACGCTGCCGGAGAACCATAATCGTTTGGGGGAATATCGCAGGTAGGCTACTCGAGATATCGCGCGAAAGATGCTGGCTGATCTTACGATTCGCCGGGCCCGATAGCTATGAACGGCCATTCGGCGAACTCCGGCAAATGACACTTCATGGCCGACTGTTGCTCCATACGGTCGGCAGGATGGTCGAGCGCGTCGTTCAAGTTAGCAGCAATGGGTCCGCGAACGGTCGTCCGACAGAGGCGCGACGCGCCTGACACCAGTCTTCAGCGCCCGACCAACCCCTCCTGCCGCATCCAGGCCAAGGTATCGTCAACGAGCGTGTCGAGAGGCGTTTCGACATATTCGAGCTCACGCCTGGCCTTCGACGAATCCACGCGAAGCGCGTGACAGACGAGCGTGGCGCTCTCGGGGGTAACGTCGGGCTCGCGCCCGGACACGCGCGACCACGCGTCGGCCACGCGAGCGAACGTCATGAGCGCCCAGGCCGGTGTGGCGCGGCTTGGGGTGCGCTTGCCCAATGCGGCGCCCAGGCGCTGCACGAAGTCGACGAAGCTCGCGTGCTCGCCGCCGACCAGATACGCCTCGCCGAACCTCTTCCGCTGCCAGGCACTTACCTGGGCGCGGGCGATCTCGCGCACGTCGGCGAACGACCCGCTGCCCGGCGGAATGCCCGGCAGCTTCTCACGGTCGACAAGCATGATGAGGCGCGCCCAGTTATGACGGTCGCCCGGACCGAGGATGTGGGACGGATTGAAGATGATCCAGGGCACGCTCGCACGGCGCACGGCTTGTTCGCCCAGGTACTTGGTGCGCTCGTAATTGATCCAGCTCTCGGCTCCGCGCTGCGGAGTCGACTCGACAAGCGTGCCGTGAGCGAGGTGCGAGTACGCTGATACGGAGGATGTGTGCACGAAAGCCTGTACACCAGCCAACTCGGCCGCCCGCAACAGGTTTTCGGTTCCAAGGACATTGGTGGCCGTCTGTGCCGTGGCCTGAGGTCTCCACATGCTGGTGTCGGCAGCCGCATGAAACACAGCCTCGCAATCCGCCAGCGCGGCTTTGAGCGATGTCGCGTCCCGCAGGTCGGAACGAACCGGATCGCCGCCCGCCTTGGCGATGATCGCGTCCGCTTCAGCACGGCGCGACATCGCTCGTACCGCGCAGCCCGCAGTACGCAGCTCGCGCAGCAAATGCCCGCCTAAAAATCCGCTTGCGCCGGTCAAAAAAACGGTGGTCATAGCGTCAAAAGCCTTT
>DASWCA010000340.1:0-3173 GCA_036390355.1 Acidobacteriaceae bacterium | reverse complement strand
TTCTCACCCACCCATTTCCTAAGTCAGATCGTCCGTATCGAACGGAAACACTTTACGCCCGAGCGCGGACAAGTTGCGCTTGCCGCCGACCAGCCCCTCCACCACGGCGTTGAGCTCCTCCTCGGATCCTGCATCCGCCGTCGCAGCCATGTGCTCCAGCGCCTCGGGTGCGTGCAGGCTCTCGAGCAGCACCGTGCAGTGCGCCATAGCTACGTGATCGAGGCCGAGGCCTTCCGGCGTCTTCGCCTTGATGCCTACCTCACCCGGCTTTATTCCCAGAAGCTCCGCGACACGCTCGCGCAGCTCTCCGGCGATGGGGACGATCTTTGGCTGTGCCATCACCAGCACCGTGTCGATATTGACGATCTTGTATCCTGCCGTCGCCACCTCCTCCAGCGCAGTCTGCAAAAATACGCTCGATGCGGCGCCCTTCCATCGCGGATCGCTGGGCGGAAAGAACGTGCCAATGTCGCCGGCCGAAACCGCGCCCAGCAGCGCATCGGTGATCGCGTGCAGCAGTACGTCGCCGTCCGAGTGACCGGAGAGTCCCTCCGGGTGCTCGATAGTCAGGCCACCAATCACCAGCGGCACGCCCGGTTTGAACGCGTGCGAGTCAAACCCGTAGCCGATGCGCATACTCACGAGACCACCTCGGCATCCGCGAAAGGCTTAACACCGATCGACATCGATTGAATCGATTTAGAGACTGATTTCTTTCGCTCGTTATCCATAACCAATCGTTTGAACCGGGGAGTCGGTCCGAAGTTCATCAACAGCGCCACCTCAATATTCGTAGCCCTGAGATAGTTCAGAGTCTGCGATTCATGCTCCCGAGCCAACGCCTCGCAAGCCTTCAATTCAATCAAAACAGTGTCGTTCACAATTAAATCAGCCCTGAAGATACCAACCAGCTCGCCCCTGAATCGAACCTGTATCGGAACCTCGGCGGCCGCATGCAGAGCGGCTTGAATCAGGGCCAGCCGCATGGCTTCCCGGTACACGGTTTCTAGAAATCCGTAGCCTAACTCGTTATAAACCTCATAGAAGACCCCGATGATCTTCTGTGTGAGATCGTCATGCTTACCCCGAACTTGCCCTTCATCCATATTCATCTTTGCCTTTGATCGGTGCTCGTCGGTGTCATCGGTGTTAAGCCTTTCCCGCGCCGAGGTAAAACTCCGCCAGTTCGAGGTCCCCGGGCTGGGTAATCTTGAAGTTCCGTGGTGAACCGGCCACAACCGCCACCACAATGCCTGCGCGCTCCAGCAGACTGGCCTCGTCGGTACCGGCAAACTCATCGGCTGCAGCGTCGGCGAAGGCCCGCTGCAGCAACCCGCAGCGGGCTCCCTGCGGCGTCTGCGCCTGCACAATCCGCTCGCGTGGAATGGTGGCTGTGATGATTGCGCCGTGCGCGGTGCGCTCCACCTGCTTGATGGTATCCACCGCCGGCAGCCCGACGATGGCCGCACCGAATTCCCCGACAGCATCGATGGTCCGGTCGATGGTGCCCGGGTCGATCAGAGGCCGCGCCGCGTCATGCACCAGAACCACATCGTCCTCCCCGCAACCGGTCTCGGCGACAAGTTGCGCCAGTGCATTGCTCACCGATTGCTGACGGATGTCGCCGCCTTCGACGACATGCACTTTGCCGCTCAGGCCATAGTCCGCGATCTGCGCCTGGACGCGTTCCATCTCCGGCCGCCGCACGGCAACATAAATCGCCTCGACCCGATTCACTGACAAAAAAGCCCGCAGGCAATGCACCAGCACCGGAACGCCGCCGATGGTTAAAAACTGCTTCGGAGTGGAGTGGCCGCCGGCCGCCCCGCTGCCCACGGACATCCTCGTCCCAATACCTGCCGCCGGAAGAATGACAAACACACGCATCGAAACCGGAGTATACAAGATAGCCGCGTGTGAGGCGTCTAAAGGGCTGAATTCTCAGGCCGCAGCCGCATCTCGTTCGACATCTCGAACCCGCTCTGCTCGTACAGCGGCTTGCCGAACTTCGAGGCATGCAGCGTCACGACTTTGATCCCGCGTGCCTTCGCTTCGGCCACTGCCAGCGCCAGCAACTGCTTCGCCAGCCCGCGCCGCCGCACCTCCGGCGCGACATAGAAGTTCAACAGGTACGCTCTTCGCGGCTCCTCATCCCGGATGTTCGGCGGGAAATCCATAAGCCAGAGGCCCGCGCCTGCGACTGGCCGCCCGTCCTCCTCGACCAGCCAGCCCTGATAAGTCCCATCACTCAGTTTCGGGCGCACCCAGGTCTCGAACTTCGCAATCATCGAGGCCATCTGCGCCTCTTCTCCCAATCCCGCATCGACGAACATGCGCAGGCGTTGATGCGCAATCGTCTCCAGGTCTGCCACTGTCGCACGTCGTGTCTCGAACATCCTTCAAGCCTATCGCAAATGAAATCAGCAGAGAGGTGTCTTCGAAGGAAGTATGGCTAGCAAAACCTCCGAGGTTCTACAATTGGAGACGGACGAGGAAGGAGACCACGATGGCCGCAACCCGGACCGCGAATGTCACAGAGGAGGGCGTCCACACGGTCGTCCGATTCTCCGGAAGGGTGCGTCTGCCGCGGGGTCCGGTCTCCGTTCGCGAAATCGAAGCCACGGGCGAGATAGTCCTCACTCCCATCTCTCCTCCATCCGAGCGAGCCGACTCGTGGGACGCATTCCTGGACCACCTTGCCAGCACCCCGCGCGATCCTGAGTTTATGAAAGAGCGTCCGTTAAATCGGCCTCCTGTCGATCGAAAACTCTTCTCCGATGAGTAATGTCTCGTACCTCCTCGACACGGACATCGCAAGTTACCTGCTGAGAGGGGGCAACGCAGCGCTGGATGGGAAGATCAGGCACACGCCGCCCGGTGATGTCTTCGTCTCCGTCATGACCCAGGCTGAAATGCTCTATGGAATTAAGCCCCTTGCTCAACTTGACGCTCGGCGCGAAGAGGTTCTCTGGTTTCTGCATTTGGCGCAGATCGTCGATTGGAACAGTGCTGCTGCGGAGGCCTATGCCGATATCCGGTATAGCCTGTCGCTTTCAGCTCAACCGATCGGTGAGCTCGACATGATGATCGCCGCGCAGGCGCTTTCGATGGGAGCCGTGCTCGTCACCAACAACACACGGCATTATCAGCGCCTTTGCCCGCCGCTCCGAATC
>DASWCA010000339.1:0-1617 GCA_036390355.1 Acidobacteriaceae bacterium | reverse complement strand
GCCGGAACTCGACTCGTGTGGGTGATCGATCCCGAGCGGCGACTCGCGCGGATCTATCGCCAGGACGGTTCGGAGTCGATTCTTGGCGAAGCCGACACGTTGCAGGGTGAAGACATCCTTCCGGGATTTGCCTGCAAACTCCGCGCGGTCCTGGAAACGATCGTGGAGTAGGGGCGCAGCATGCTGCGCCCCTACCGGCTGCCTGATGTTTATCTCACCGGCTGATACGTATTGATCACCACCCCGCTCGAATACGCCGTCGAGCTCGCCAGCCGCAGCGCCTTCCGGTCCTTGAAGATCCGCATTCCGCACGAAAGCCACTTGACACTCTGTAAGTAGTTACTTACCGTAAGTAATGGCTTACGCTGCAGTATTCAGCGCCCTCGCCGACCCCACCCGCCGCCGCATCCTCGAAGCGTTGCGCAAACAGCCCAAAACCGTGGGCGAGCTGGCGGAAGGCCAGCCGGTTAGTCGACCCGCGGTGTCCCAACATCTCAAGGTGCTGCAGGCCGCGCGTTTGGTCACCGTACGACCGCAGGGCAATCGTCGTCTGTATTCCATCAAGCGCGATGGACTGGATGATCTGCGGAAGTATCTCGAGAGCTTCTGGTCCGATGTCTTGTCCTCTTATGGCGCTGAGATCGTGCGGCGCATCACACCGAAAAGGAGAACGTAATGCTGGATCCGATCATCAAGACCATCGAGGTTCCCTGCAGCCAAGCCAAAGCGTTCGACGTATTTCTGAACGAAATGGACAGCTGGTGGCCGCTCGGCAAATTCAGCGTATCCGCCATGGGTGGCGCACCTGCCAAGGCGATACGCGTCGACGCGAAGCCGGGAGGCCAGATCGTGGAGATCGGGCCGAATGGCACAGAGCACCTCTGGGGCACGATCAAATCATACCAGCCCCACGACTTTGTCAGCATGGACTTCCACTTCGCTCCACCCGGCGAAAAAGTAGACGCCAGGACCCTTGTTGAAGTGCGGTTCACCGCCATTGGGAATCAACGGACGCGAGTGGTCCTAACCCAGAGCAATTGGGAGGCCTTCGGCGAGAAGGCGGCGATGCTGCGTGACCGTGGGTACGGCCAGGCGTGGGTCGCTATTTTCGAGGGCGCATTCAAGGCGGCCTGTGGCGGCTGACGTGTAGTGCCGCGTGGGAGTGGGACGCGGCGGCGTTCAGGTGGCGTCAGGCCTTCGGCCGCAACGCCAGCTCCGTTGCCAACCCCGGCATCACGAGCCCACGAAAGATGTCGTCGACCTCCTGCGGCGGCAGCTTGGCCGCCTGGTTCAGCCACCAGGTCAGAACGGCCATGAAGGCGCCGGCGATGTACTCCGTCGCGAGACCGCGCCGCTCGGGCGTGCCCTTGAAGCCGAGGGTCTTGAGGTCTAGCCCCGCAAGATCCGCGATGATCCGGTGAATGCGTTGCAGCACGAAGGCGCCGCTCGCACGGCCCACGATCGCGCCGTACAGCGGCACATGAGCGCGCGCATGCTCCAGCATCGGGAGGCTGAAGCCAAGACCTCGCGCGCGTTGTTGCTGCTGCGCCAGCATGGCCCGCAGGTCCTCGAGCCGACTGACCAGGAGCGTCTCCTTATCGGCGAAATGGGCATAGA
>DASWCA010000338.1:0-3131 GCA_036390355.1 Acidobacteriaceae bacterium | reverse complement strand
CCCGGGGTCAAATCCCGGGCCCCCGACCACTTTTGTATTCAGAACCGGCGATTCCGCGCGTCGTCAGGAGCCCGACGGGGCACAGCCGGGGCACAGATTCGCTGAAATGCCGCTGACACCCCGCAAACTTAAAGCTGGTCGCGCCACCACAAGCCACGCAGCTCGCCGCGCCGCATCCCTTTCGCGGCTGCCAGACGGTATGGCATACGCTCGCGGTCGTGGCCAGCGATTGCCCGGAATGCCGCCAGTTCAGGAGAAGAACTCCTCTAACACCGGTGCGAGGACTCTTGGGCTAACACCATGCGTCTGGCGGGCTAGAGTGCGAAGTTGCGCCCTGGGAATGGCTTCACTGATCGCGCGAGCCGCATCGCGCATGGATGGGGCGCCGGCACCGCCGTGCATGACAAGTGTTGGAGTGGTAATGCGTGATAGGAGATCGGCCGGCAGAGAATGCCCGTCACCCAGGACTTCGCTGTCATACGCAAGTGTTGGCGCCAGCTTCTCCAGTCCTCGCCACATTGGCAGGCGTCTCATTGCCTCAACCTGTTTATCAGACACGCCCACAGATCTGACGAACAGGGCGACGGCATCGCCGCTGCGTCCCGACCTCAGCAACTTCCTGAGCATCTTGTAATACTCTCTGGCGGCTTTGCGTGCACCGGCGTCCAGAGCGTACGGCGCTTCGTAGATTGCTGCCTTTCTGACCTGCTTGCGCAGTTTGATCGCGGCTTGAAGGGCAACAGCGGCACCGGAAGAATGCCCATAGAGACAGACTGGTCCGCCGACTGCTCCTATCAGCGCCGCCACATCTTCAACCTCCCGTTGAGGCGAGTATGGTGCCGTGTCAGTACTGTCATTGCGTCCACGCCGGTCATAGCTAACGACAGTGAACTGGGACGAAAGTAACTTGGCCAATTTGGCTCCGGATTTCCTCGAATTCAGAGCCCCGAGTATCACTATCACCACCTGCCCATGGCCCACCGTCTCGTAAGCGATCGTGGTGCCATCCTTGGAAGAGATGAAGAGTGGCTTCACGTTTCTACCCCCTCAACCGGACCCGATTCTCTGGACAGCCACTGTGCTGGTAAGGGACTCCTCGGAATCGACGAGTCTCTGATTAAGAGTCTGAGTCAGAGCCGGCAGCTAATGGTAGGAGCGCCTGTCGACGCCGATGACGCGCGCACGGCCCCAGGACCTTGAAGCACCTGGGTTCGAAAATCAGAGGCGCTGTCCACGCCGGTGTGCTGCCGACGCACAGGTCAGGACCGTGAGGCATGCGACTCGAAGTGGATAGAGGAGGACGACCGGCTCCTCCGGCACGTGACGACTGACAATTGCGACGCCATCGACCTCCGGAAACAATGCCTCCACCACAAGATGCATCCCCCTCGAGCGATGAGACAATGCGGGCAGTCGTGAGCGATCGGGCGACGATTGTAGTCGCGTGCTTAGGCTCGAGCAGCACCGCCGGGCAGGGCCAGGCCTTCGGTTGGATAGACGAGCTCTCCCGGCGTCCGCAGAATGCACGCTTTGTCTTCAAGAACCTCGGCGTTGGAGGCGACTTCGCATATGACGCCCTGCAGCGCGTCCCCGCGGTCGTGGCCACAAGTCCGGACCGCATCTTTGTCCTAGTGGGTGCCAACGACGTGCTGGCGATGGTTTTCCCGAACGTGCAGCGCTTCCTAGGCGGTTTCATGAAGCGGCATTCGCAAGACCCATCTTTCGAGTGGTTCAAGGAGAACCTCGCCGCGATCATCGCCCGGCTCCGGGCGGAGACTCGAGCCCGCATCGCGCTGTCGTCACTTGGGCCCATCGGTGAGTCTCCGGACTCAACCGATACGAACCAGCGACGCCTCAACGAGCTCGTCGTCAAGTTCAGCGCGACGATCAAGCAGGCGGCGGCGCAACATGGCACCGACTACATACCTTTCTATGAGCGGCTCAGCGCCGAGATCGCGGCATCACCCGGCAAGGCGCTGACTACGTTTCGTTTCCTTCCGATCTACGGCGACACGTTCCGCTACTTCGTCCTCAGGAAGACCAGCGACGAGATCGGCGCCGCCAACGGCTGGAAGTTCCACGTGGATGGCGTGCACCTCAACAGGCGCGGCGGAATGATCCTCGCCGGCTTAGTGCAGGATTTCCTGGATTCCTAAACGCCTTCCCGATCGCCGCCACAATGTGGACTTCTTGGGCGGTGTTGCAAGAACTGAGAGACCAGGAGGGAGGGCGGCGCCCTGAATTGAGTTCAGGTGAATGGTTACATCACCGTGTACGGTAGGCGCGTGCGCTTTGCGATCTCGATCCCTCAGTTCGTCGAGAATGGCGCGTTCGACACACTGGCTTTCCGTTCTTTCCTGAAGCGCACGGAGCAGATTGGCTTCGAAAGCGCATGGGTCAGCGAGCAAATCATCGGCACGATGCCCGAGCTGGGCCCGATCGAGACGCTCAGCTACGCGGCTGCGTGCACCGAGCGAATCCGCCTCGGAGTGAGCGCTCTCGTCCTTCCTCTTTACAGTCCGGTACACCTCGCAAAGAGTCTGAGCACGCTCGACCAGCTGAGCCGCGGCCGCCTGGAGGTCGGCATCACGCTCGGCGGCCGATTCCGGATGTTCTCTGCGTTCGGCGTCGATCCGAGCACACTGGCCGCACGGTTTACCGAAGAGATCCGCCTGCTCGAGGCACTGTGGACTCAGCCGCGGGTCAACTTCGACGGGCGTTTCTGGCAGCTGCGTGACGCGGCGCTGGAGCCGAAGCCGTTCCAGCAGCCGAGGCCGCCTTTGTGGTTCGGCGCGAGCAGTCCCGCGGCGCTTCGGCGTGCGGTGGCGCTCGGCGAGGGCTTCATGGGCGCTGGTTCCCAGACGACTCAGCAGTTCGTCGGGCAGGTCCAGGTCGTTCGCGAGGCACTCGCAGATCTTGGTCGCGATCCTGCGGCCTTCAGGATCGCCAAGCGCATCTACATCGCGGTGGACAATGATCGGGAGCGCGCCCGCAGGCGTCTGACGGAAGCTCTGCAGCGATTGTATGGATACTTCCGAATGCCGAACCTCGATGCCCTCGGAACGGCGGGGACTGCTGAGGAGTGCATAGAAGGGCTGCGCGAGGTGACAGCCGCCGGGGCAGAGCTCCTT
>DASWCA010000337.1:0-2689 GCA_036390355.1 Acidobacteriaceae bacterium | reverse complement strand
GGTGGACGCGGCGAAAATCGCCATAAACGAAGGCGTATCGGCTCTTGGTCTCGTCCGTCGCTTCATCGTTGAGGCCGAGGTGCCACTCGGCGTAGTCGTCCCAGGAGTGGCCCTCCAGGAACGTGTTCTCATCGGTCGCTTTCGGCTGAACTTCGCCCCAGTCGCTGTCGAGAACGTACTGGCGTGCGTCGATCAGTTGGCGTGCGTGCGCTACTGCGCGGTGATTGACCGAATACGAAGCCACGAGATCAGTATGCGGAGGCCCCAGGAACGGTGCAGTGTCACGCGAGGTCCATTGGCGACCGGAGCATGTCTTCGATCCGCGCTGCACGAAGTGGCTACGAGCTGTCAGTCCAGGGCATCCTGCCAACAATATTCGCGGCGATCAACGTGCGGTCAGCGGGATCCCACACGAGCACCGTGTCGGCTCGCGCCAGTGCGATGAGAGCCGCGGTCGAGCCTGGGCTCGGACTCAGCACGTGCTTCTCGCCGTCCTCCGTTACAACCAAGATCTGGAACGATCCATCCTCACCGTCGCCGCCCGCCACCCAGTTGGCGTTCATGATCGTTACGCGTCGCGCCTGTTCACTTGCTCCTGGCATGGCGCCAATCTAAGAGAGGCGCAATTCCCCGGCGGCCATTGGAATGTGGTAAGGGCGACTATGACGACGCTTGGTGGGACTTCTCGCTCTTCTGGGCCGAGCCCTTGGTCTGGAAGAACAGCAGGGTATAGCCGTCAGGGTCGGTGACGACCAGTTCTGTGCTCTTTCCCACGGCCTCGCTCCGCGCTTTGACGCGGTGTGTCGCGAGGTGCGCGCCGAACGTCTCCACGTCGTCGACTGAGATGCAGACGCGCAGTCCCACGCTGCCGCGTTTGGATTGGCGGCCTTCCAGGCGAATGCGGAACCAGTTCGAACGAACCTCGCGGGCGGCGCCCTCCGTTGGCACCTCCTGGAAGCCCAGCATCTTGTAAAAGGCGAGGGAGCGTTCGACGTCGGCGACCGCGAGTCGGAGAGCGGAGACGGCCTTGATCACGCCAGACACCTTATTACGCCGCCTCCGAGACCATCAGGACGCCCCGACTGGGCGGGTCTTGCTGTGGATCGTGATGATCAAGCCTGCACCGAGGGTGATCAGCATCAGTGCGTGGAGCGCGAGATCGAGGCCGGTCCGCGGTCCAATGCCGATTGCAATCGTGAAGAGTCCCACGAGGACGCCAAGGATGCCGAAGCTCTGCGCCGCAATGGCCACCGCCCGTGCCCGCGACGGCGAGATCAGCGTCACAACCAGCGCCGCAAGAAGCACGACGGCGATGATCGATTCAGCTGTTCCGGCGGCGCGGTGGCTGTAGCCCTGAAACAGCAGCCCGAAGTGAATTGAGACCGCCGCAAGAAAAATCGCCGCCTGCAGCGCAAGAGCCCCGCGCATCAGCCTGATTTGCTTCATCGGCCCCCGGATTCAGATTGCATTCACATCTAGCCCGCTGGGCGGGTGCGGCGCCGCGTCTTGGTGTTGTGGTGCTTGACCACCGTCGCCGCGGCGATCGCCTTGGCCCTCCTGGTGGGCCGGCCGCGCTCGAGCTCGCTCTCTTTGATGTGCTCGTACATGCGCTGCTCTTTGTCGCTCACCTGCGGCAGGTGTTTCTTCTGTGGCATCTTCAGCGAGTCCGCGCCTTGGGCTTGCTGATCGAGACTTCGATGCCGTACTTCTTGGCCGCCGTCTTGATGCGGCGCCACGCAGCGCTCCGCTCCGCCTCGCTGACGTCTTCCACCTGGTTGAAGCGAGCGATCGCGTTGCGGACGTGGCGTGCGTCGGTGAGCGGCTCCTTGCGTTCCTTGGGGAAGGCGAACTTGCTCGCAGGAATCTCTCGCTCAGCGTGCGAGCTGAGCGGGTACTTGCCCCGCTTCGGTTCCATTCCCTTTCGGCGACGCGCAGCCGATACCGACACGGCCTTCTTGATATTTCGCTTTGCCGCGGCTTTTTGACGCGTGGTCGCCATGACGTTACCTCCCGACTGGGTTTTCTACTTGTAAGAACGCATTGAGCTGACACACGTACCAATCTGGAGGATCAAGAGAGGCCGGAATCCCAAGCGGCGCTTCTGGATGGCGCTGCAGGAACCGGAAGTACAGGAGATGAGATGGGAAAAGTAATCGTGATGAATTGGGTGACGCTTGACGGCGTGATGCAGGGACCAGGCCGCCCGGACGAGGACACGCGGGATGGGTTTGAACGCGGCGGCTGGGGCATCACGTACGGCGACGAGGCAAGCGTCGCCAAGATGGGCGAGCGGATGGGCGCGGATCGCGCGTGGCTGTTCGGGCGGCGCACTTACGAGCAGCTTCTGGCCTCCTGGAACGCCCAGGGCGGCCCGTTCAAGGACGCGCTCAACAACGCCCAAAAGTACGTCGCCTCGAGCAACCCGGCGACGAAACTCGACTGGCCGAACTCGACTCTGCTGCATGGGGACATTCCGGCCGCCGTCGCGGACCTGAAGAAGAGCTCCAGCGCGAATCTCGTGATCATGGGCAGCGGCGTGCTGATCGGCTCGCTGATGGCCGCCGATTTGATCGACGAGTATCTGCTGATGATTGCTCCTCTGGTGCTGGGCACCGGATGGCGGCTGTTTCCCGGCGGCACGCAAGCATCGCTGCAGCTGGTCGACAGCACCGCCACGAGCACGGGCGTG
>DASWCA010000336.1:0-5505 GCA_036390355.1 Acidobacteriaceae bacterium | reverse complement strand
GCTGTTTGATCGGAGGGGATGCCATCGCCGGCACGAACCAGACCGTCATAGGGATTGCCTGTTCCCGGAGTGACTTTGCCCGCCGTTGTTACAGTAATGGCGGTCGCCGGATTGTAGGCGGACGGGTCGAAGTTGGCCATGTTGTTGCCCTGGGTATACATCGGCAGAATGAGCTGCCAACGGATACCATACTCGATGCTGAGGTTTCGAGTGGCCTTCCATGTGTCCTGCGCGAAGGCTTCGGGCTGGTTGAAGCGGAAGTGGCCGGTAGGGTCAGCGCTCGCCTCTTGATAACTGTTGAAGTTGCCCAGCAACGCATCGGCGATGGCGTATCCGGTGGAATTCGCATTGCCGCTTGCATTGAAGCTGATGTTGCCGGTGTAGGAGGGACGACCGTTCTGATCGACGCGGTTGCGAACATAGACTGCGCCGAACTTGAAGAGGTGGTTGCCCTTGACGATGGAGACGGTGTCGCCCATCTGGATGTCGGTAGTAGGCGAGTTGAGCGCGAAGTTCGGGCCCTGGAACCCGGCGAAGGATGTGACGCCGATCTGGGGGATGCCGTTGGGATAGGCACCCGCACCGGGGAAGAGCTTGGCGTATTGGAATCCGAAGGTCTCGCGTTTCCAGTTCACTCCGGAAGGGGGAATATGCTGCGAGACGAAGCTGAAGGTTGCCGTGGCCTGGTTGATGATGGTCGGGCGCACGGTCCAGGTTTCAGAGACGAGATAGCTCTGGCCGGGGCGGTTGCGCTGCGTGGGTGTGGTGGGCAGATTGCCGCTTGCGGAGAAGGTGCCGAATGGATCGATAAGGCTGTTGTGGTCGCTGATCCAGCGGCCGTAGATGCTGTGTCGATCGTTGATGCGGAAGTCCAGTCTTGCTATGTCTTCGCGGAAATTGAGCGGGTTTGTTGGGGTGAGGGTGAGGTTATTGACCGCGTTGGTGGAGTCGGTGAACTGCCCGAGCGCATTCATCGCCGTGTAGACATTTGCGATCGCCTTGCCGTCGGTAGTCATCAATGCCGAGATGTCGTTGTTTGGGATCGGAGTGCTCGTTCCGGGAAAGTGGAGGACTATCGGTGTAAAAACAGACACACCGTTCACGACGGAGGTCGTACCTGCTCCCGCGAAATGTCCGGCCAGCTCGGCTGAACTGGGTGTCGTGCGTTGGGTGGGGATTTGATTCTGGCGAAGGCGCTTCCACTCCTCGCCGCCAAAGAAGAAGAGGCGATCCTTGAAGATGGGTCCGCCGATGGAGTAGCCGAAATCATTGAAGACGAGGTGGGTCTTAATCGCCGAATAGAACGGACGGGCATCGAACATATTGTTTCGGACATATTCGAAGGCGCTGCCGTGGAACTGGTTAGTGCCGTTCTTGGTCACGATGTTGAAGGCGGGGCCGGAATTGCGGCCATATTCCGCGGAGAAGTTGGAGGTCTCGATCTTGACCTCCTGGATGAAGTCAGGTCCGACGTTATTCACCAGGCTGCCATTGCTGCCGGAGACCATGTTGAACGCGCCGTCTACGGTGAGGTTGGCGGAGTCCGACTTATTGCCATTGATGTTCTGATTGTTGGCGGCGAGGCTGGTGGTCTCGGAAAAGATGTCGGGGTTGGTAACGACCGCACCCGGAATCAGGGTCATCAGCTGCGTGTATTCGTGGCCATTGAGCGGGAGGTTTTCAACCTGAACCGCGTCGATGACGTGGGCAAGCTCGCCGCTGGTGGTGTTGATACTCTCGCCGGCGATTGCGGTGACGGTGACGCTTTCGGTGGCTGTACCGACCTGCAGTTCGAAGTTGGCCGTGAGGTGAGCATCGGCGACAACCGCGAATCCTGTCCGCTTCTCGGAACGGAATCCGGACTTCTGGATCTGAACGGAATAGTCTCCGATAGGCAGATTCGTCACGATGAAGAAGCCGCTGTTGTCGGTTGTGATGGTGTGAACACCCTGGGTGCCTTCATTGGTGACAGTGATCGACGCACCGGGCACAAGGCTCCCGGTTGTATCCGTCACGGTTCCAGCAATTTGTCCGAGAGACGTTTGCGCGGCGAGCGTCCCGCACAACCCAAACGTCAAACTCAGAGTGAGGATTAGACCTAGATAAACGTTCTTCATTGAGCTTCTAAACATTGCAGCCTCCAAAAGTCTTTCAAGAATTACGGCCCGTACGAGGACCGATCCACGGCCCGCGAGGAAAATAGTCCTGGGTGGTAGGGGATGTCAACGTAAATCGGGTATGGGCCTCGTACCTCCGGTGGCGCCCTGGGTCGACGCACGGGGACGCAATCCGCGCGTTGCGGACAAATGCATCGCAGCCGATCGGATTTAGAGGTGGATTACAGACTGGAGGCGAGTGCCGCCTGTTGCGCGGAGAGCAGTTCGCGGATGCCCTTTTCCGCATAGTCGAGCATCGCGGTGAGCTGGGCGCGGCTGTAGGAGACGCGCTCGGCAGTTGCCTGGGTTTCAACCAGGCCTCCGTCCGCAAGCATGACGACGTTCATGTCGACGTCGGCGCGCGAGTCTTCCTCGTAGGCGAGGTCGAGCAGGACGTGCCCGTCGACGATGCCGACGGAGGTGGCGGCAATCATCTGGCGAAGCGGCGACGACTTCAGCGTGCCCGCGGCGACGAGCTTTCCAAGGGCAAGGGCGAGGGCGACCGACGCTCCCGTGATGGCGGCGGTGCGGGTTCCTCCATCGGCCTGCAGGACATCGCAGTCGAGGATAATGGTGCGCTCGCCGAGGGCTTTCATGTCCACAACGGCGCGCAGGGAGCGGCCGATCAGCCTCTGAATTTCATGCGTCCTGCCGCCGACCTTGCCGCGTTCGGACTCCCGCGGAGTGCGCGTCAAGGTGGCGCGGGGCAGCATGCCGTACTCGGCGGTGACCCAGCCGCGTCCGGAGTTGCGCATCCAACCGGGAACGCCGGCCTCGATGGTCGCATTGCACAGGACGCGTGTGTTGCCAGTCTCAACGAGGACCGAGCCTTCCGCTGTGGCGACAAACCCCGGAGTGAAGCGGATGGGGCGAAGTGCGTCTGCGGCGCGGCCATCGGGACGGAAGAGTTGCGTGGAGCGCTGCGGGAAAGTTTCGGCTGGAGCGGAGACTGAGGCCATCCCGCGATTATAGTGGTGCATGCGGAAATCGGCGGTGCTTGGCGCAGTGCCGGAGCCGGGGGAAGAATGCCCATAATGGGAATCCCTCCCGACTCGGGAATCTTAGAAGATCTTTATGATGATTGCGGTGTCGCGGTACCAACGAGTGCTGCCTGTTCCATTTTGGGAATTGGATTGAATTGAACATCCCGCACTATTGTGCCGGTTTTATGGTTGATTTCAACTATTTATGGCAACTGTACCAGTTTGGCACTCAACCTGATTACAGAGGGGAGTGTCTGAACCTCTGGGTCTGAATCTCTGAGACAGGGGAGACGCAGGCTATCGCTGTTGTATGGATGGAGTATCGCTGTGCGGGCAAAGCAGAGTTTTACCGCCTCGGGGATGTACAGCCGTTCCGGATCATTCACGTCTGTTCTACCGATTCATACTGGGCGGAGTCTTTCGAGGGGAGCATCGCTCCTCGGCGAGCCAGGAATCTCGCGAGAGTTCCCAGCGCATTCTGAGCTGCGCTCGCGACCTGTCCCGGTTTCGGTTCAGGGCGAAGGCTTGCTGCACGACGCTCGTAATCTGATGGGGACTCTTGGCCTCTATTGTGATCTGCTTTCGATGCCGGATGTACTGAAGCCGGAACACCGGCAATATGCGGATGACCTGCGGCTGGTGGGTAAACGCAGCGGGGCGCTGATCGAAGATCTCATCGAACATCTTACGCAGTCGCGCGCGAGCACGAGTGCAGGCTCTGCCGGACCGATTGCGCGGGCGCACGAGATCAGGGCCGAGGATCATGCGCTGCATCCTCTAAGGCCGGTGAGCCTGCGCAGGATCGTCGAGCGCTGCTCGGGCCTGTTGAGCCGCGTGGCATGTGGCCGGGCGATCGACGTGACCTATGGAGAGGCTGCCGCGGTGCCGGTGGCGGTGGCGGAAGAGACGGTGGAGCGAATCCTGGTCAACCTGGTGCGCAACTCGGCCGCGTCGTTGCGTGGAGGCTCTTTGCGCAAAGTGGTCGATGATTCGTCTTCCGGCGGGAATCCCGGGGCCATTCGCATTGGGGTTGGGTTGCTGGAGAACCGCGTCGGGGAGGCCAGGCCGTGGCCGTTCCAGTGGGTGAAGCTGACGGTCGAGGATTCGGGGTGCGGAATGTCCAGCGAACAGATCGAGCGGCTTCTCGGCGACTGCAGAACACTGTCGACGGGCGGGCATGGGATCGGGTTTCGCGTGGTACGGGATCTGGTGGGTGCGTCCAACGGAGACCTTAGAGTCATGAGCGCGCCGGGTATGGGCACGCGAGTTCAGATTGAATGGCCGGTGACCGGGGCTTCCAGTGCCGATGGACAGGCAGGCCTTACAGACTTTGCCGCGGGCGCGGGAAGGCGGGTGTCATGCTGACGCGAAACTCATTCCCTCTATGTCCTTCGGCGAATTCCGGCCGGGGCAACTCGACTGAGCGAAGCATAGTCGATAAGGTTCCGGCAGATCCTGCGCTCGTGACATTTCCTTCGTCCGGCGTGCTGGATAGTGAGGGCAGGACATATCTCACGGGAAATGGATTTCATCCTCTGCCCGAGGGGACTCCGGCGCTTCGGCTGCTGGTCGTGGACGACGACGCGTCGCTGCGCAAGGCATGCTGCGAGATCGCGTCCAAGATGGGCTTCCTTGTGCTGTCGGCTGGGAGCGTGCAGGAGGCTCTGGACTGGATGAAGCAACAGCCGGCGGATATGCTTCTGCTCGATCTGAAGCTCCCAGGCGGGGGCGGGCTGAAGCTGCTCGGCGAGGTCAAGGCGTTATATCCGAAGACTGGCGTGGTGGTGATGACGGCGTTTGCGACGGTGTCGTCAGCGGTGGAGGCGATGCGCATCGGAGCAGGAGATTACCTGACCAAGCCGTTTGCGCTGGAGCAGTTGACGGCGGTGCTGGAGCAGTCGAGCCGCAGGTTGCATTTCGACATTGAGAGCCGCAGGCTGCGCGAGCGGCTGCGTACGCAGAGAGGCATGGGCGACCTGATCGGCATATCGCCGGGGATGGAAAAGGTCTACCGAATCCTCTCCAAGGTGGCGTTTTCGACGCATCCCGTACTGATTCTGGGGGAGAGCGGCACAGGCAAGGAACTTGTGGCGCGAGCCATCCATCGCAACGGACCGAATGCGGCGAAGCCATTCATCCCGGTGGACTGCGGCTCGCTGGTGCCGACGCTGATCGAGAGCGAACTGTTCGGGCATGTCAAAGGGGCGTTCACGGGCGCAAACCGGTCCAAGGAGGGGCTGCTCGCGGCAGCGGACGGAGGCACGGTCTTCCTCGACGAGATCGGCGAACTGCCTTTGGACCTGCAGGCGAAGCTGCTGCGCGCGTTACAGGAGAAGGAGGTGCGCCCGGTGGGAGCGACGCACGCC
>DASWCA010000335.1:0-7294 GCA_036390355.1 Acidobacteriaceae bacterium | reverse complement strand
AGGCGCGGAGGGTGAGCATACAAGTGCAAGGGCTCCTGCGGCGCGGCTGTGTTGCGGAGGTCTCGGGTTGGGTAGAATTGGGCGGATGAGTCTGAATACACGGAGGAAGAGAGCAGCGGGCGCGGCGAAGCAGGCGGGAGTAAACGCGCTCCTCGTGACGCATCTTCCGGATGTGCGGTGGCTCTGCGGGTTCACCGGGTCGAATGCTGCGCTGGTGCTGGCTTACGGAAAAGGTTCGCGTCCCGGTGGACGCGCGGTGCTGTTTACCGACGGCCGATACACCGCACAGGCCAGGGCCGAAGCGGCTGGGATACAGGTCGTGATTGCGACCAAGCCGGCAGTTGCGGCTGCGTGCGAGTGGATGACAGCGGCACGCGTCAAGCGGTGCGGCTTCGATGGCACCCAGACCACCATTGCGGCATTAGCCGCGATGCGGAAAGCCGTTCCGGGAAAGCTGCGGCGCGGGATGTTCGTCGCGGTCGATCCGCTGGTGTCCAGGCTCCGCCAGATAAAGGATGCTGATGAGATTCGACGAATGCGCGCGGCGGCGGCGCTGGGATGTGCCTTATTCGACCGGATGCTCGGAACCATGCAGCCGGGAATGAAGGAGACGGCGGTCGCGGCGGAGTTGGAGCATGCAGCCCGGCTTGCCGGTGCCGAGGCGATGTCGTTCCAGACGATTGTGGCGAGCGGGGAGCGTTCGGCGCTTCCGCACGGCCACGCATCTCAGGCGAAGCTGCCAAAGCGCGGCTTCGTGACGCTGGATTTCGGGGTAGTGCTCGATGGATATTGTTCCGACATGACGCGAACCGTACACATGGGTCCAGCGCGCGCCGGCGAACGAGACGCATATGACGCGGTGCTGGAGGCGCAGGAGGCGGGCGTTGCCTCCGTGCGAGCCGGCGCAACCGCGGGCGAAGTGGACGAGGCAGCGCGTGGAGTGCTGCGCAAGGCAGGCCTCGACAAGTGGTTCACCCATTCGACCGGACATGGAGTTGGGCTGGAGATTCATGAGAGCCCAAGGCTGGCCGCAAAGCAAATACAGCCGCTCGAAGCCGGAATGGTGATTACAATTGAACCCGGAATCTATATGCCCGGAAAGTTCGGCATCCGGATCGAAGATATGGTCCTGGTGACAGCAAGAGGTGGAGAGATTTTGACGCCCAGCACCAAGGCGTGGATTGAGTTGTGAAGCAGGTTCGAGGGACTAGCGTCAGCATCGGCGCGGGAAGAGTAGGGCATGGACCAGGATAAGTTGGAAGAATTACGCGAGTTGGTTGATTTCCTGAAGGCCAACGGCATTGCAGAGTTCGACATGGAGCGCACTGACCTGAAGGTGCGCATCAAGTTTGCGGGCGCGAGCGCGGCCGATCTTGCGCTGGCGCAGCAGTTGATGTCAGGCAGCGGCGGCGGGAACATCCCAAGCCTTGGCAGTACGCCTGCTCCGGCGGCGCCGGTAGAGACCGTCGCCGAAGAGAAGCTGCACCAAGTCACATCCCCGATCGTCGGCACATTTTATGATTCGCCCTCGCCTGGCTCGCCGGCCTTTGTGAAGCCGGGAGATCAGGTGGATGTCGGCCAGATACTCTGCATCGTCGAGGCAATGAAGCTGATGAACGAGATCGAGAGCGATGTCGCCGGCGAAGTGGTCAAGCGCATCGCCTCCACCGGGCAGCCGGTTGAATACGGGCAGCCACTGTTTGCAATCCGGCCGCGATAAAGACGAATGGCTTAACACCAGGCACTGGCAAGCGATATGGAAGGCTTCGGTAAGCATGTTTCGTAAAGTATTGATTGCAAATCGCGGTGAGATTGCGCTGCGTGTGATCTCGGCATGCCGGGAGATGGGAATCCGCACGGTCGCGGTGTACAGCGAGGCGGACCGGAACTCCCTGCACGTGCGGTTTGCGGACGAGGCGATCTGCATTGGGCCGCCGAAATCGTCGGAGAGCTACCTGAACGTGCCGGCAGTGATCTCCGCTGCGGAGATCGCGGATGTGGACGCGATTCATCCGGGGTACGGTCTGCTGAGTGAGAACGCAAACTTCGCCGAAGTGTGCCGCGCTTCGAACATCAAGTTCATCGGGCCGCCGCCGGAAGTCACGCGCATGATGGGCGAGAAGTCCACCGCGCGGCAGACGATGAAGAAGGCAAAGGTGCCGATCCTGCCGGGATCGGACGGTGTGATCGCGACCGAGGCCGAGGCGTTGGAGTGGGCGAAGACCGTCGGCTATCCGGTGATGCTGAAAGCAGCAGCGGGTGGCGGAGGTCGCGGCATGCGTATCTGCCGCAGTGCCGCGGAGTTGCCGGCGTTGTTCCAACAGGCTTCGAGCGAGGCTGCGGGCGCATTTGGCAACGGCGATCTCTATATGGAGAAGTTCATCGAACGGCCGCGCCACATCGAGTTTCAGGTGCTGGCCGACGAGCACGGCAACGTGTTGAGCCTGGGTGAGCGCGAATGCTCCATCCAGCGCAGGCACCAGAAGCTGATTGAAGAGGCGCCCAGCCTGATGGTGACGCCGAAGTTACGTGCGGAACTCGGGCAGACGATCCAGAGATGTATGAAAGACGTTGGCTACTGGAATGCCGGCACCATCGAGTTCCTGATGGATGAGGACGGCAAAATCTACTTCATCGAGATGAACACGCGCATCCAAGTGGAGCATTGCGTCACCGAGATGGTCACAGGGATCGATATGGTGAAGGCCCAACTCCGGATCGCGGCGGGCGAGAAGCTTTCGGAGATTATTACGAAGCCGGTGACTGTCACCGGCCACGCAATCGAGTGCCGTATCAACGCCGAGCACCCGGAGAAGTTCACGCCCAGCGCGGGCAAGATTACGGCTTTCAATCTGCCGGGCGGCATGGGAGTGCGCGTGGATACGGCGCAGTACGCGGAGGGCGTTGTGCCTCCCTACTACGACTCGCTCATCGCAAAGCTGATCTGCCACGGGCAGGACCGCGAAGAGGCGATGAACCGGATGCAGCGGGCGCTCTCGCAGTTTGTCGTGCAGGGTATCCATACGACAATTCCGCTGCACCAGAAGATCTTCGAGGATGCGGAGTTCCGTGCGGGCAAGTTCGACACGAAGTTCATGGAGCGGTTTTTCGAGCGGCAGGGCCACAAGGCGGACGCCACGGCGGAAGACCATTTCTCCCCCATGCAACCGATTCGCCTGAGCGGGACGATCCACGGATGACGCCGCGGTTGTACGCGATTGTCGATGCGGGCGTGTTGACGTCCCAAGGAATTTCGCTGGAGGAGTTTGCGCAGGGCTTGCGGGCCGCTGGGGTGGGACTCCTGCAGTACCGCGATAAGACAGGATCGCCGCAGGAGGTGCTGCTGGCGTCGGGTGTCTTGCGCGAGGCGATGGCGGGCAGCGGTTGCCGACTGATCCTGAATGACCGCGCGGACCTTGCGGTGCTGGCCGGTTTCGACGGAGTGCATGTAGGCCAGGGCGATCTGCTGCCCGAGGATGCGCAGCGCGTGGTTGGGGCTGCGCTCTCGGTTGGTGTCTCGACGCACACGGATGAACAGGTCGCAGCCGCGCAGTTGAGTTGCGCTGACTATGTCGCGATAGGCCCGGTCTTCTCTACCAGAACGAAAGTAGACGCGGAACGCGTGGTGGGACTGGACGGAGTGCGCCGGGCGCGTGCCCTGACGACTAAGCCGCTGGTGGCGATTGGCGGCATAACTCGCGCGAATGCGCGCAGTGTTATCGAGGCCGGCGCCGATTCCGTCGCGGTGATCTCGGGTCTGCTCGCCAAGGGCGAAAGCATCGAGAAAGTTGCGCGGGACTTTCTTGCGCTTCTGGGGTAGAACTGAGAGAACGTGACTCCTTCCACCACTCCACAGGAACAGGCATCCGCAGCGCCGCACTTTGTGCGCGGAATGGGCCTGTTTTCCGCGACCGCAATCGTGATGGGGTCGATGATCGGATCGGGCATCTTCATCGTCTCGGCGGACATGAGCCGCACCGTGGGCTCGCCGGCACTGCTGATCGCGGCGTGGCTGGTGACGGCGGTGATGACCATCATCGGCGCGCTGAGCTACGGCGAGCTTGCCGCGATGATGCCAAAGGCGGGCGGGCAATATGTCTACCTGCGCGAAGCACTGGGACCGCTGTGGGGATTCCTCTACGGGTGGACCTTGTTCCTGGTCATCCAGACCGGCACCATCGCTGCGGTGGGTGTCGCTTTCGGCAAGTTCCTCGGCGTATTTATTCCGAGCGTCAGCCAGACGGACTGGATCTGGCACGTGGGCAGCGGGAACATCGGCCTGAATACCGCCAACCTCGCGGCCATCGTGATCATCACGCTGCTGACGCTGCTCAACACGTTTGGCGTGAAGCTGGGCGCGTCGGTGCAGAACGTGTTCACCAGCGCGAAGGTGCTGGCGCTGATGGCGGTGGTACTGGTTGGCGTGCTGGATAAGAATGCCGCCGCAATCGCAGCCAACTTCGGCGCGGGCTGGCAGAATTTCTGGGCCAATGCAGGATGGCACACGATGCATCCTGTGCAGGTGGGAGTAGGCGGGCCGACGGCGTTTGTGGGCCTGCTGACCGTGGTTGCGGTCGTGCAGGTCGGCAGTCTGTTCTCGAGCGACGCGTGGAACAATGTGACGTTCACGGCAGGCGAGATTGAGAATCCCCGACGCAACATCCCGCTGAGCCTTGCGTTCGGCACGGGCGTTGTTCTGCTCTTATACATCGCATGCAATTTCGTCTACCTGAGCGTGCTGCCAATGGCCGGAGACCCCAGCGCGACCGGCGTGCTCGGACGGGGCATCTCGTTTGCGGCGCAGGACCGCGTGGCGACCGCGGTCATGCAGCAGACATTCGGCGGGATGGGCGCGAAGCTGATGGCCGGCGCGATCCTGATCTCGACGTTCGGCTGCGTGAACGGAATGCTTCTTGCCGGCGCGCGCGTCTATTACGCGATGAGCCAGGACGGACTGTTCTTCAAAGGCGTCGGCAAGCTGAGCGGGCGCAGCGGCGTGCCTGTGAATTCGTTGTGGGTGCAGTGGGCGTGGACCTGCCTTCTTTGCCTGTCCGGGAGCTACGGACAACTACTCGACTACGTCATCTTCGCCGTGCTGGTGTTCTATATTCTGACGATTGCGGGCCTGTTCGTGCTGCGGCGAACGCAGCCGGACGCCCCGCGTCCTTATCGGGCGTTCGGATATCCGGTGCTGCCGGCGCTCTATATTGCGATGGCGGCGTGGATTTGTGTTGTACTCTTGCGATACAAACCCCAGTACACGTGGCCGGGACTGATCCTTGTGTTGATCGGAGTTCCGGTCTATCTGGTGTGGAAGAGATTGGGCTCGGCAGAGGCACAGAGCAGCTAACGGCAACCAAGGAGATCGAGCGGCGAATGGCGAAACTATTTGTGACAAAGAAGTTGGACGCGATCCTCGGCGAGGCGGCTGAAACCGGCGAGCATACACTGAAGCGCTCGCTGGGTGCGCTGAACCTGGTCACCCTCGGCATCGGCGCGATCATCGGGACGGGTATCTTCGTATTAACGGGCGTAGTGGCATCGGGTTACGCCGGTCCAGGCGTGGTGTTCACGTTTATCATCGCCGCCATCTGCTGCGTATTTGCAGGACTCTGCTATGCGGAGTTCGCGGCGATGATTCCGGTAGCGGGATCGGCATACACCTATGGGTATGCGACGCTCGGCGAGATATTCGCGTGGATCATCGGCTGGGACCTCGTCCTCGAATACGCCTTCGGAGCGGCAACCGTCTGCTCCGGCTGGAGCGGCTACGTCCTCTCGCTCGGACAGGACTTCGGGCTGCGGCTTCCGCCGGCGCTGGCAGGTGTCCCAGGCTCGACGTTTGTGCAGTGGAACGGACACTGGGAGCTGCTGAATAACGCGCTGAAGGAAAAGCTGGCAATGGCCAACATCGACCCCGCGATGCTGCCGCAACAGCATGGCGTATTCAACCTGGTCGCGTTCCTCGGCATCATGTTTGCGACCACGGTGCTCATCATTGGCATCAAGGAGTCGGCCAATTTCAACAGCTTCATCGTGGTGGTGAAGGTGGCCGTACTGCTGGTATTCATCGGCGTGGGAGGGTATACGCTCCTCACGCATCCGGAACTGCTGAAGGCGAACTGGCATCCGTTTGTGCCGCCGAACCTCGGAAGTTTCGGGCAGTTTGGATGGTCGGGCGTTTGCCGTGGCGCAGCCGTGATCTTCTTTGCGTACATCGGCTTCGATGCGGTGTCGACCGCGGCGCAGGAATCGAAGAACCCAAAGAAGGACATGCCGATCGGCATTCTGGGCTCGCTTGCGATCTGCACGGTGCTCTACATCCTGGTGGGCCTGGTGCTGACAGGACTGGTGAATTACAAGAACCTCGGCGTGCCGGACTCGCTGGCGGTGGGGATGAATGCAACCGGGGTCAGGTGGGGCAGCCTGCTGGTCAAAATCGGAGCGCTCGGCGGGCTTACCAGCACGATGATCGTGATGTTGCTGGGACAGAGCCGGGTGTTCTTTTCCATGTCGAAGGACGGACTGTTGCCGAAGATGTTTTCGAGCGTGCATCCGAAGTTCCGCACACCGTGGATTTCTTCTCTAACGGTGGGGCTGGTCGTTGCAACGTTTGCGTCGCTGATTCCGTTGGCCAGCCTGGGCGAGATGACGAGCATCGGCACGCTGCTGGCATTCATCATCGTCAGCGCCGGAGTGTGGGTGCTGCGCAAGCGGAGCCCGGAGTTGGCGCGGCCGTTCCGCGCGCCATGGATGCCGCTGACGCCAATCCTGGGCATTGGGTTTGCGCTCTTGATGATGGCGTCTCTGCCATTGATCACATGGATTCGGCTGTTCGTGTGGCTGCTGACCGGCCTGCTGATCTATTTCCTGTACAGCCGGAATCACAGCAAGGTGCAGATCACCTGGCGGTTGGCCGAAGGCATCGAGGAGCAGATGGGGCGGAGTGTGATCCCTCTGGATACGGACGATCGCGAAGACGGCACGAAGTCCTAGAGCGGCCCCGTAGGCAGAGTCACCGTATTGACGGCTGTCGGGTCGTCGCGGAGGCGCAGGTAGTAGACTGCGCCAGTGGGCGGCGGAACCTCGATCGACGACCCAACGAATCCTTCGGGAACGCGAACGGCATCGGTGAACGCTGCGTCGGTGGCGATGGAATCGATGAAGTAGAGGCCGGAACCCGTCAGCGTGCAGGGAGTCGCGGGCTTCGGCGCTGCTGGAGGCGGAGGCGGTAAAGCAAGGTCCGGCGGCTGCGTGGGTGCCGACGCAGGATCGGGCGCGGAAGCAGGGGCTT
>DASWCA010000334.1:0-4542 GCA_036390355.1 Acidobacteriaceae bacterium | reverse complement strand
ATGCTGATGTATCTGGACAACTGGCAGAGCATCGGGCCGGATTCGGCGGCAGCGACGAACGGGCCGCGGTTTGCGAAGTTTGCGCAGAACCCGCAGGTCAAGGCGGCGTTGAAGGATCGCGGGCTGAATGAGAATTATGGGCGCGAGTTGATGGAGTTGCACACGGTGGGCGTCAACGGCGGCTACACGCAGGCGGACGTGACGCAGGTGGCGAAGGTGTTTACCGGATGGACGATCGATCCGCCGTACGGTCGCGGATCGGGCAGCATGGAGTTTCAGTTCGACGAGCGCCGGCACGAGCCGGGATCGAAGACGGTGCTGGGGAAGACGATCAAAGAAAATGGCATGAACGAGGGGCTCGAAGTGCTGCACATGTTGGCGACCAGCCCGGCGACCGCGAAGTTCATCTCGACCAAGCTGGCGGTGCGGTTTGTGCAGGATGATCCTCCGCAAGCTCTGGTGGACCGGATGGCGCAGTCGTTCCTGGCGAGCAACGGCGACATCAAGACCGTCTTGCGAACGATGTTCGAGTCGCAGGAGTTTTGGGCCCCGTCAGCAGAGCGGGCCAAGGTAAAGACGCCGCTGGAGTTCGTGGTATCGGCGGTGCGGGCGAGCGGTGCGACCGTGAATAATTCGCTGGGGCTGGTGCAGGCGCTCGACCGGCTGGGAATGCCGCTCTACGGGATGCAGACGCCGAACGGCTACTCGTGGATGAGCGAGCCGTGGGTGAGCACGGGCGCGCTGGTGAGCCGGATGAACTTTGCGCTGGTGCTGACGGGCGACAAGTTGCCGGGAGTTCGCACGGACTGGTCGAAGTTGCTGGGCGAATCAAACGCCGCGGCCAAGGCGGTTGGGATGGACAGGGCCGATGGCGTGGTCGATCCGGAGGTTGCCGCCAAGGAGAGGAAGCTTGAGCAGATTCTGCTGGGGCAGCCGCTGAGTGAGAAGACGCGGCTGGCTGTGATCGAGCAATCCAACGACGCGACGGCAGCGATTCAGGCCGCGAAAGAGTTCCAGGGCGGCGCAGGCGGCGGTATGGGCGCGGGCGCCTTTGCGCTTGGAACGATTGCGGGCGATTACAATCCGGCGGGATTTGGACTGCGGAATGCGATTCCCGATGACCGGCAGGCAGCGATTATGGCCGGACTGATGCTGGGGTCGCCGGATTTCCAGCGCCGGTAGGCCGGCGCGCGGTACGACGTACGGGGGATGGCGGCAACTTTGTTGCGTGTGTGGAGTTTGAAGATGTACACGGTTGTCTGCTGGGACTCAAGCACGCGAAAGTCCGGGGGACAGGAGCAGCGACATGGCAAGCAGAGAATGGAATACGGCCGATTCAAGCGACTGGGGTTGCGATATTTGCGGGCGGGACGCGGCCAAACGCGGAGTCACCCGACGCGGATTCATGAAGGGTGGCGCGCTGGCGCTGATTGGAACATCGACCATTCCGGCGTTTCTGTCGCGCAGCGTTCTGGCCGAGGTGACAACGGCAGCGGCGAACAAGAAGAAGCTCGTGGTGCTGTTTCAACGCGGTGCGGTGGACGGGTTGAACGTGGTGGTGCCGTATCAGGAGAAGAATTACTACGCGATGCGGCCATCGATCGCGATCAAACAGAATGAAGTGATCGACCTGGACGGATTCTTCGGGTTGCATCCGCAGATGTCGGCGTTCAAGCCGCTGTACGACCAGGGACATCTTGCGATCATTCATGCAGCCGGATCACCCGATCCTTCGCGTTCGCACTTCGACGCGCAGGACTACATGGAGAGCGGCACACCGGGCGTGAAGGTGACCGAGGATGGCTGGCTTAACCGGGCGTTGCTGGCAGAGCATGTGGAGGGCAAGCAGTCTGCGTTTCGTGCGGTCGCGCTTGGGACACAGGTTCCGCGGACGCTTCAGGGCAAGGTGCCTGCGATTGCGCTGAACAATCTGGCGGATTTTTCGGTGGGCGGCAAGGGACCACAGACTTCGCCGATCTCGAACGCGTTTCAGGCGATGTATGACGAGAGTTCGGACTCGGTGCTGCAGGGGACTGGGCAGGAGACCTTCGAAGCGGTGAAGATGCTGAAGGCGGCCGATCCGGCGCGGTATCTTCCGGCTGCGGGCGTCAACTATCCGACTACTCCGTTCGGCAATAGTTTGAAACAGATAGCGCAGTTGCTGAAAGCAAACCTTGGAGTTGAGGCGGCATTCTCCGATATTGGCGGATGGGACACGCACCAGAACCAGGGGGCGGCGAACGGTCAACTGGCGAACCGGCTGAGGGAATTTTCCGACGCAATTGCGGCGTTCTGGCGCGACATGGGGACCGACGCGGAGAACGTGACGCTGGTGACCATGTCCGAGTTTGGGCGGACGGCCCGGCAGAACGGCACTGGCGGGACGGACCATGGCCACGCGAATGTGATGTTCGTGCTGGGCGGTGGCGTGAAGGGCGGAAAGGTCTACGGCAAGTGGCCGGGAATTGCGAACGAGCAGTTGAACGAAGGCCGCGACCTGGCGGTGACGACAGACTTTCGCAATGTGCTCGGCGAGGCGGCCTACAAGACGCTCGGATCGCGCAACCTCGAGGCAGTTTTCCCGGGGTCGAAGGTGAAGCCGGCGACGTTCCTGAACTTCATCTAGCGGCTAAGGTTTGCGGGTCTAACTGCCTCCGCAACCGTGCTCGTAGACCAGCGCCTTGCGCCATTGGGTTTCGGTGGCCAGCAGGACGCAGGTCTGTCCGGTCTCGGTATTGAAGCGCCAGGTGATATCGCCCTGGCGGTAGACCTGGAATTTTCCGGTGCCCACAAAGCCGATGCCGTTTGGCGGGTTACGCGGAATGGTATCTGAAGCGGGGGTCGCGGTGATCCCAGCTTTCTGCGCTGGGGATGGATTCGCACCGGAGCTCTCTGCCGCGTTGCTCGCGATCTCCTGCGGCTCTGCGGGCTGATTTGCCGAAGTTGTCTCGGGTGTTCCGGATTTCGTCTTGTCCCCGGGCTGCTCGCGGACAAAAACGTCGCCGTTATTCATCGCGCGCGTTCGCGACCTGTGAACGTACCAGGAAGTACCCAGAACCGCCGCCACCACCAGCACAAGGATCAGAAATATCCGGTTCATAATCCTTATTTTCGCGGGCCATGGCCTTGAGGTCGAGGAAAAATCGAGACCGCAGCGATGATTTACGTACCTGTTTTGATTCCTCCCCTTGCACTGACGGATACCTGTTTCAATCTGTGGAATTCACTTTTTCATGCCTGTTCCGGGGTATGATTTAAATGTGCCGAAGTACTCCATCATCGTGCCGTTCCATAACGAAGAGGAGAACGTCACCACGCTCTATGATCGCGTGAAGCTGGTCATGGAGCAGGTAGGCGAGACCTTCGAAATGGTCTTCATCGACGATGGGTCACGCGACCGCACATACCGGCTGCTGGAAGAGATCGCGGCGGTCGACTCGCGGGTATTGGTCATCAAGCTTCGCCGCAACTTCGGACAGACGTCGGCGCTGGCCGCTGGCTTCGACCACGCGCAGGGCGACTTTCTGATCTCGATGGATGGCGACCTGCAACACGATCCCGAAGAGATTCCCAACTTCCTTGCCCGGCTTGAGGAGGGTTACGACGTAGTCAGTGGGTGGCGCTCGCACCGCGCGGATAACCTGGTGTTCCGCCGTATCCCATCGCGCTGCGCGAACTGGATGATGGCACGCATCTCCGGCGTAGATATTCACGACTTCGGCACCACCTTCAAGGCGTATCGCCGCGAAGTGATCCACAACATTCCGCTGTATGGCGAGATGCACCGCTTCATCCCGGCACTGGCGTCGTGGTATGGGGCAAGCATCTGTGAGATCCCGATCACCAACCCGCGCCGCCAGCATGGCCAGAGCCATTACGGCATCTCGCGCACGGTGCGGGTGTGCTTCGATCTGCTGACCATCCGGTTTCTGCTGCGCTACATGACGCGTCCGCTGCACTTCTTCGGTTCGATTGGCGCATTGGGCATGATCTCCGGAAGCTTGTTGGCGATGTGGCTGCTCGCACTGAAGATTGTTACCGGTCAGCACGTGATGGCCGCCCACGGCCCCATCTTTGTCATTGCCGGCGTGCTTATTCTGGCGGGAATTCAGATGCTCGGCATCGGCCTGCTGGGTGAGCTTCAGGTGCGACACTTCCATAGCCCGAGCCACCGCGCGCCGTATGCGATCGACAGGCTGCTACGTCTGCGTTCGAGCGAAGAGAGCCTGCTGCAATAGGCCCTGCTAATGAGATTCACCGGACCAGCATCGAGCCTTGCGGGAGCGCTCGTTTTGTGTTTGGGCTTAGGCGGCTGCCTGGTGGCGGGGTATTCGAGCGGAACCGGCTGGTGGGTGTGGCCGGGCAGCCTTGTGATGACGCTAGTGCTGCTTCTGCTCTTTTTCCTCAGCCGCCGCTGAAACGCGAGAACAACAACGGACAACTTGCAACCTGAAACTGACAACCATCAACTCGTACTATCCTGATTGTCATGCTGCTGAAAGAACTTCGCACCGCCGTCCTCGATGCAAACCTCGAACTCGT